>JBEKVU010000357.1:0-4906 GCA_049513775.1 Candidatus Acidiferrum sp. | reverse complement strand
CCTGGGGAGCTCGGAGAGATTGCTGCTCGTCCATCATCTCCTAGTGCAGCCCAACGATTATTTCGCGATCATGCCCATCTTTGTGTTCCAGCGGCAACGGGACGGGCAACCGGGCCACGGCTTCAACGACTGGGCATCGTTTGGAGTGCGGCCGGAAATATTTTTCAACAAATATCTTTCGCTGGCGTTTGAGACCGGCTTCGACCACACGGAAGGATTCGCTACCACGCTAGGGGGCGCCAACACCCAGTATGACGGCTGGCTGCGAAAATTCACGGTCGCGCCCCAAATCGGCTCGGGTCGAAAATTCTTCAGCCGGCCGGTGTTGCGCGTGTTCCTCACCTACGCAAATTGGTCGAATGGGTTCCGCGGCTTGGTTGGCGGGATCCCGTTTGAGGACCGCACAAGCGGTCTGACTTATGGGGTGCAAGCAGAAACCTGGTGGTAGACCCGGCGCTAGGCCCGGTAGTAGGGATGTGCTTTAAGGAGCGTGCTCATGCGATCGCAAAGCGCAAGTACGACCGCAGTTGTAACGGGCCAAACGACCGAGAAGAGTTCCGCGTTCGTGATTTTGGCGGCGATTTTCGCGGCCGTAGGAGGCTTGCTGTTCGGGTACGACACCGCGGCAATCTCCGGCGCGGTGATTTTTATCAAGCAGCAATTTTCGCTGTCCACTTTTCCGGAAGAGCTGGTGGTCAGCATGGTGCTGGTGGGCGCGGCCACCGCGGCGCTGGTCGGCGGGCATCTTTCGGACCGGCTGGGGCGGCGGGTGACGCTCATTCTGACATCCATCATTTTTGTGATGGGCGCGCTACTCTGCGCGCTTGCGGGTTCGTTCACAATCTTATTGGTGGGCCGCACCATTGTAGGCGTGGGTATCGGGCTGGCATCGACGACCGTGCCAGTGTACATCTCGGAGGTTGCGCCGCCGGCGGCGCGCGGCTGGCAAGTTTCGCTCTTTCAGCTGGCCATCACCGTGGGCATTCTGATGGCCTACGTGGTGGACTACGCTTTCGCTCCGAGCGGTGCATGGCGGTGGATGCTGGGGCTCGCGGCGGTGCCCGGCCTAATCCTGGGCCTCGGAATGTTGTATCTGCCGGAAAGTCCGCGCTGGCTCGCGAAACATGGGCAGGCCGACAAGGCGCTAATAATATTGTCGCGCATTCGCGCAGGCGGGGACGCTGGCGCGGAGTTTAAGGAGATTCAGTCCGCGCTGGCGCAGTCCAGCCGAGAAGGCCGGTGGCTTGACCTTTTCCGTCCGGCGGTGCGGCCCGCGTTGATCGTTGGGATTGGGCTGGCGGTGTTTCAGCAGATTACGGGAATTAATACGGTGATTTATTACGCGCCGACAATTTTGAAGTCGGCGGGAATTTCCTCCACGTCCGGCGCCATTCTGGCGACCGCGGGGATTGGCGTGGTGAATGTGGTGATGACGCTGGTGTCGATGTGGCTGGTGGACCGCGCGGGACGGCGGCCATTGCTGTTGATCGGTACCGGGGGAATCATCGTTACGCTGGGCATTCTCGGTTTTGCGTTTTCGCGGCCGGGCGGGGCGCTGGCCGAGGTGGCGGTGCTCACGCTCATGGCGTACGTGGCGTCGTTTGCGATTAGCCTGGGACCAATTTTCTGGCTGCTGATCGCGGAAATCTATCCATTAAATATTCGTGGGCTGGCCGAGGGGACTGCGGCGGCGGCAAACTGGTCGGCAAATTTGCTGGTGTCCCTCACATTTCTGACCTTGGTGGAGGCTTTAGGGCCTGCGCACACCTTTTGGCTGTACGCGCTCTTCGCCCTGGCGACGTGGATCTTCGCGTATTACCTGGTGCCGGAGACCAAGGGCCGGTCGCTGGAAGAAATCGAGCGCTCCTTGCATGGGAAAAGAGTGGCGACCAGCGGGTGAATCAGCCAGCGAGTCAAAAGCCGAAAAGGCAAGCGCGGCGTGCATTATTATTGCTTCGGCGGTGGGTGTATAGGCGGGACGCCGACCTGTTCCTCTTTCGTGTACGGACGTCCGACGTAGGGGAATTCGCTGCGAATGCGCTTCCGGTCAGGTACAGCTCCATCCTCAATAGGCGTATTCGACACCAATGTCAGCATCACGTCCATGACGTCATCGCCCAAGGGCCGTCCGTTGAATCCCGCCAGGTTGAACGCAGCCGGCGTCCCTAATTCGTACGGCAGTGTAACGGGACATAAACGAGCGGCGATTTGCCTTGCGTACTCGGCGGGGTTTGCGGCGGACATCGCGTGCGTGGTCATCTTTTCGCTGAAATCAAAGAAGAACCTCGAAAACAAAGCTACGTCGTCGGATGGTTGCGATGCGTTGAAACGATCTTTCATCTCCTGGCCATCGGGATCGTTCGGGAAGAAATGAGTAATTAAAGGCAATCCCCACCGTTGGACCTGCAGTTCAGGCGCATGTCCGACAAGTGAAGCAGTCGCCCAACAATGGACTCTGCCGCGCCCGATCATCTCATTGGGCACTTCCAGAACGATTGCCGTCACGTTGCGATTCGCAAAGGAGTTCTGCCCATGCTGAAATACGCTAGCGTCATAGCGCTGTTCGTTATAAAACGCATTCAGAAAAGCGCGCATCCCGGAGCCGTTGGGGGCAAACATATCCGCCGCGATTCCCGCAAACGCCCGCACGCCCGACTTTCCGTTAATTTTTTCCGTTTCGCCTTCGAGCAGAACGTCACCTAAAAGACCGCCAAGCGAATTTCCAGTCGCCCGAAGCACCTGAAACTTTTGCATATGCACATGCTCGTCGCCTTCGGCATGGCCTGGTTCACTGAATCTAAACTTAAATGCCAGCTCTTCGCGCGCATCCGCATTCAGATCGAAACGAAACGCATACAGTCCCTCGACATGCAGAGTGTCTGGCGCGGACAAACCCACATCGGGGTTTACCGTCATCACCATCACGGTCGTGCCCATCGGTCCGTCAAACAGATAAAGATCACTCACATTGAGGCTGGGCTCTTCTTTTGCGAGTTTCGTGTCGAAGTGATGGGACATGTGTTGCTCCGGCTAAATTCCTCTCTTCCGTGCCTCAGCGTCTCGAACTAGAGCCGGGAGCGATTTCCGTCCCTGCGCGGCGTTCATTGCGGCAGCTCTTTGCCAGACTGCTCCGCCACCATGTAAGCGGCATACCAGTCTGCCCAGTTCGCGTCGCGCTGCCCGGTGCGCTTCTCGTGCGCGCCGTGCGCGGCCTCCGCACGCCGGAATGCGCTCGCCAGATCGTTCGCCGTCGCGAAGGTTGTCGCCCCCGCGTCGATGCGACCCGCAAGCCGCGTCGTGATTTCCTGGAACAACCAGCCATTCCCGTCAGGATCGCGAAACGAGGCAAACGAGCGGTAGCTGCGATGCTCGGGATCAGGACCGCTGACCCGGTTTCGCCCAAACAGGTAGGGTTCGTCCAAGCCGGCGTACACCTCGCCGCCGCTGTGGAACACTCCGCTAACCTCAACGCCGTGACCAAGCAGGTGCTTGCGCGCGGCCTCGATATCATCGACGATCAGATAAAGACCTTGGGCCGAGCCGGGAGCGGCTCCCGTAACATTCTTCCCGAAGATCACCGAGCAGCCGGAGCCAGGCGGCGTGAACTGAATCACGCGAAAGTCTTTGCCATTGTCGTAGTCCGCGTCCAGCCGCCACCCGAGCCTCGCATAGAACTCCTTCGCGCGATCGACATCCGAGACTGGAATCACGACAATCTCGAATTTCATGTCGACCTTCGCCACGCTTTCTTCGCTGGCGGCGTCGTTAGCCCGCCCTCCGTCGGTCGTACTCGCCATATTCCTTCCTCCTTCCTCTTCCTCCGCGCCCCGCTGCGGTGAAATTCCCCGCTGTCAAGGGCGAAGAATGGCCGCTCCAAACGGCGCACCCGTAGCTCCGCCATCCACCATCAGTTCCACCGCGTTGACGTACGAGGAATCCTCCGAGGCCAGGAACAGCACGGCTTTGGCAACCTCGTCCGCTTCACCCCAACGCCCCAGTGGCACCGCGGAAGAAAAGAACTTTTCTTCCTTGGCGGACTGGTCTGTGGACATAGCCGCGCGGGCTCCGCGCTTCCAAATAGGAGTCTTGGTCGCTCCCGGTGCGACAACATTCACGCGAATGTTGCGCGGCGCCAGATCGGCGGCGATGGTACGCGCCATCGAAACCAGGCCCCCTTTGGTGGCCGCATATGCAGCCACACCAGGTTGGCCCAGATAGTTATGCACCGACCCGTTGAAGATGATGCTGCCGTTGTCGTTCAGCAGCGGCGCTGCTGAATTCACCGTAAAGAAAGCACCATTAAGGTTGGTGTGGATCACCTTCTCAAAAATCGCCTCGTCGGTCGAGCCGGTAGGCGTCCGGCCGGAGATGCCGGCATTGGCAAACACAATGTCGAGCTTCCCGAAATCTTTGGCCATGGCCGCAAACAGCTCCCTGCGATCTTCCGCAACGGTCACGTCAACGCGATAACCGCGCGCGTTCGATCCAAGTTCGGCGATGGCTTCATCGAGCGTCTTCTGGTCGCGGCCCGTAATCGCCACCTGTGCGCCCTCCGCAACGAAAAGTCGCGCGGTGGCAAAACCGATGCCGCTGTTACCGCCGGTAATTAGAGCCTTCTTGCCAGCGAGCTTCATAATGCCTCCTTTTTGAGAAACCCTAACACAAAACAAAGCTCCGCAGCATTAAGTCCCGGCAAGTCGCCTCAATAGACACCAGTGCCCCCGGATCAACCTAGTATATGGTGTTGCATCCACCGGCTGAGCCGAAGCTCTAAATAAGCAGGTGGCCATGCCTGTCGGTAGGCGCTTTAAAAGCACGGCGTCTGCGCCGCCCGTCGAGCGACTTCGGCCTTTGCGAAAGGCTCTGGAGATCAACACCGCTGGGATCGTCCGTGCCTCTCCCAAGT
>JBEKVU010000356.1:0-4916 GCA_049513775.1 Candidatus Acidiferrum sp. | reverse complement strand
CTATGGGCCGGTGAGTTTTGCGAATGGAGATTCCGAGCTGTGGCTCCCGTGGTACGCGGATATGTACATGGAGCTGCATGGCCGGCGCTATCACCACAGCCATACGCTGACAAATTTCAGCTTATTCTCGGTGGATACGAACAACACCATCAGCGCTCCAAAGAACGTTACGCCGGTTGACGATCCGCCGCAAAAACCCGAGAACTAGGGCTAAGCCGCGAACGTCCGATCACCAGGCTGACGCTAACAAATCGATTCAAGACATAAGAAAAGCCCCGCGTGGTGGTGAGCGCGGGGCTTTTTTGTTGTTTTGACTCCCGAACTCGGCGCCGGTCTAAGCGTTGCTAGAGCAGCGCGCGAACCCAACGCTTAGTTCGGCTTGGTCGGCGGCGGTGTTGCAGGCTTGGCTGCAGCGGGTTTGCTTGCTGGCGTGCCGGACTTGACGGGATACGCCTGATCGTAGAGGCGAATGATGTCCTGAGTGACATCGATTTGCGTGGACTTGTACAGCACGGGCGAATTCTGCGCCGAAGAATCGAACACAATGACGAATCCATTCTCGCGCGAATAGCGGTCCAGCACATCGATCATCTTGCGGCCAATGCGATCCACAACGTCTGCTTGCGCGGCGTTGACGTCTTCCTGATACTCGTCCTGTTTACGCTGCAACTGACGCGTAAGCACCTCGCCCTGACGTTGCAAGCGGGTGCCCTCGTCCTGGCTGAGCTTGCCTTCGCTAGCAGTAAGGCGCTGGCGGATCTCAGCGATCTGCTTATTGAGGCCTTCAAGTTCCGACTGGCGCGCGGCAAACTGTGACTGCAACTCCGCAGAGGCCTGTTTGCCCTCGGCGGTGGCGACGATGGCTTGACGCACGTCGACAACGCCGACTTTTCCTGAAGACGCCGCGCCTGGCGCGGACGTGCCTTGCGCCCGAAGCGCCAAGGAGCCCAGCAGGGCTACGGCGGTCAGAGCGGCGGTGCGAATTACAAATCTGCGATTCACTTTGTTCTCCTTAGTTATGGGTGACCGCATTGCGGCCAACCTGCGCCAATTCCGAGTTGGCTAGAAAGTCGCGAGACCACCAGGGTTCCCAGAGGGTTTAACGGGCCCTTTGCAAACCCCATACTATAGCCGAGCAGACGCGCTGGCCGCAACGAGAAAGCATTGGCGTCGGGCGTCGGCAAAATCGCGGCGTGAGGTGCTGCACGAGCGCCCCAAAAATTCCCGCATCACGTCGCGTTTATGCGCCACACCACTAACGCGCACAGCACCTCGCGCGTGCACTCCTGCCTCTGCTCTGTTCCCGGCATATCAGTGCGGCATGGGGAACAGCAGCACGCGGTTGTTGGCCTGATCGGCGATCACCGCCAGGTTCGAAAGCGGTTCGATGGCGGCGGAAAACAGCGAAGTACCTCCAATACCCAGCGTATTCTGCGTTTGGAACGATAGTGAATCGATGATGCTGCTGGTGTTGCTCGCCGAATTCACTGTGAGAATCGAGCTGGTCTGAAAATTGTACGCCACGGAGTACGGATTGATGCCCACAGAGACGGTTGTCGTGGCGCTGGTATCCGGGTTGAAGGTGATGAAAGCGTTGGAGTCGCTTTCCGTAGCGTAGAACAGCCGCGACGGGAAGGATGCCGGATCAAAAATGATTCCGGTCGGAATCGAACCCACCGAAGTGGTCGCGGTGGCGTTCTTAGCCGGAACGGCGGTACTCAGATCGACGACGTCGAGCGCACCCGAGGCCGGCGAAGAGCTGATATTGAGAGAGGTAACGATAGCCTCTCCGGTGGCGTTCGCGCCACGATCAGGGTCGATGGCTATCGCAATAGGCTCCTGGTCGGTAGCAACGGTCAGAGGAGCCAAAGTGCCTACAGGGTTAGCCTGCAGGGGCGTCATATCGATGACTGTGGCGGTGTTGCTGCCTGTATTGGCCACAATCGCGAGGCCAGTTTCTTGCTCGATGGCTACGCCCGTGGGACTGGTGCCCACAACCACGTCGGTCGTGGCTCCCGCGGCGCGCATGCCCGTGGTGAGATCGAGGATCGAGGCGGTGCCGTCGGTATTGTTGCTGACCACGGCGTAACCGAAGCGCGGAATGGTGGCGACACCCGTTGGACCATTGCCAGTAGCGATGGTAGAGAGGGTGGCGAACTGCGACCCAGCGTTCAGATTAATGACCGCCACTTGCGCGCAGCCCGTTTCCGTGACCACCGCATAATTTTTCCCGGTGAACACCAAGTCGTCGGCGATCGCTACGCCGCCCGGAGCGGCGGCGCCCGCAGTACACGCCGGCAGAGGAATGGCCTCGAGGACATGTAAATCCATCACGTTAGAAGTGCTGCCGTCCGAATTCGCAACGTCCAGACCAAAATTGTGCGGCCCGGTGAGGATATTCTGCGTTCCGTTGGTAGCCGGAATGGTCACGTCTAGTTCGTTCGGATTGGAACTGGAAAGGGTGACGTCGGAGGCCGGCAAAGCCACGCCATCGAGACGCACCACGGAGCTTGAGTTGAAACCGCGGCCGAAGATTTGCACACCGCTGACGGATTGCGGCAGCGCGGTCGAGTTGATGATTACCGATTGAGCGAGATTGGCAGGGTTTGGGATGCCACTCGATGCGTCGACCGGGGGCGTAGACACGCTTTCAATTTGCAGCGGCTTGATGTTTCCAAGATAAAGCGGGGTTATCGTGCCGCTGCCAGAATTCACCGCCAGCGCCAGGTTGTGGATGGGATCGACGGCGAGAGCGCCATTCAGATTCACCGTGACGGCGCCGGTTCCCTGCGGGCTCGCACTGCATGCAGCGGTGGGGAAGCAGATGGAGGTTGCGGTCATCTGCCCGGTTTCCACGATCGTCACACGGTTAAAGGCTGCGGGATTCAGCAACGAGATCTGGTTATTGAAGAGGTTCTGGTTGTCATAGCGCAGCGAGACGACGGTATTGGTGAAGGGCTGATAGGCCACGGCGGAAATACCTAGCTCCGGGGTGCATGGCGGAGTGGGAGTGACGATGGCCAAATTTTCTTCGTTGCACAAACCCAATGAAGTGACGCTTTCATCGAGCGAATCAATAAACGTGACCTGCGAACCACCGTGCGACGCCCCGGCATTATTGGGATCGGCCAGCGCGGCACTGTGCGTAATGGGATTAATGTCGATGCCCTGGATCGTGGGGCTGATGGCGTAGGTGATATCGCTGGTCCCCACACTTAGAAAGCCCTGCTGCATCGCGGTGCTGGTCGCGGTGTCGGCCGGACCGGTTTGCGCGTAAGTGAAGGTTGTATTGCTGGTCACGCTGAGAACCGGGAAAGCCCCGTTGAAGCTTGAGCCGGCGGTACCTAGGGGTAGGCCGCTGATCAGCACCGTGGGTAATGTGTCAGGCGCAAAGTTGAGCGTCGTGCCCTGAGCCAGGGTGACGGTTACGATGTTCGCAGCACGCGTGGCGTTCGCTATTTGGACCGGCGCTGCTGAGGGATTAGATAGATTGACCGCGGTGAGCTGTCCGGCGCCGCCAGGCGTAGCGTACGCCAAGTGCGCACCAGGTTCAAAGGCGATTTGCGGGTTCGTGCCGGTATTCAAGGTGGCCAAAGATACCGGACAGTACGAGGTACCGTCTGGCGGCGCGAAGCCCGCCAAGCAGATCTTCGGACTTTGTGAAGGATCAAGATTGATCACAAACCCGGCATTGGTGGAAGCAAACGCCACCAAAGCGCGATGGGTAAAGGGATCGATGCCTACCGAATATGGGTACGGCGAGAGATTCGCGCCAGTGCCGGTAAGACCGGACGGCGGTATTAGGTTGTTCAGCGGAATGGTCTCGAGCAGCGTGCCACCGGGAATGGTGAGCACGGCCAAAGTTTGCGCCTCGTAGTTAACGACGGCGGCAATCGCTTGAAACGGACCCGCAGCCGGGCATTGCCCAGTGGCGGGATCTGCCGCAGTACCCTTCGCGCAGACGTGGCGATCAATGGCTACACCCGTTGGCAGATTGCCTGCCGCGGGAACGCCAGTCGGGAACGCCGCGCTCAATGACAGCGGAGTGGTGCTGAGATTGAGGAACTGCACAGAGTTCGTACCCGCCTCGGTGACGGCGGCGTAGCCGAGGATTGGATCTACCGCGATAGCGCTTGGCATGGTGTTAGCACCCAGCGAAATGGTCGCAGGATACGTACAGCCACTGGTGCACACCGCAAAGGGAGAGTTACCGTTGACGTCTGCCACGCACGTTGCGCTCGGAGTACACGGCGGAAATGTCTTTCCCGTGGTATCAAAAGGCAAACTAGATGGCGTGCTAGTGTTCGCGTAGCTGGGAAGAACGGCGATGTTGCTGTAGACCGTGGATATATTGTTCGTATCCAGGGCGTTCGTCACATTGATGGGCAACAATCCGGGAACGCTGACAGGATTCGTTACTTGACCAATCAACCGTCGAGTGTCGCTACCTGCTGGTTGCGCGGGAGTAACGAGTGCGCCGCCATTGAAGTTAAGGCTTACCGCTAGATTGTCCTGCGCTCCGTAATATCCCCCATCGACAGATATCGATACGGGAGTATTCACGCTTGCCGAACCCTGGGCGATGTCCGAGGGGTTCGAGGCCACTAGCCCGGGGCGGACGGGAACTACCTTAAATGAAAACGTGGCAATGGGCGTGGTTTGATCGAGCGGATTTCCGGGAGTGATGGTTACCGTGTAGGTGGCTGGCTTGGCAAGTTCGTCCGGCGTCAGTCGCAAACGTGCGCCCGTGGAAACCGGACCCGTGGTGGCGCCGTAAGTCGACGGCGTAAAGAACACCTTCAGGGCGTCCGAACCCGCATCGATGGGCGTGGAGACACCCGTGGTGTTGTCGGTCAGCGTCAAGCCAATTTGTGATGTAAGATTCGTCGCGTTAAGGAATATGTCTGCTTGCGAGC
>JBEKVU010000355.1:0-4923 GCA_049513775.1 Candidatus Acidiferrum sp. | reverse complement strand
AGGTCCACACTTCGAGGCTATGGCGTCTGACTCGTATGGTCATGCACGATTTTCCATCCCTCAGGAAACCGCTGCCACACCAGCGAAAACACTCCTCCAATTTCTCCACTTTCACGCTTCAAGTGCCAGTGCCCCAGCACCAGCGCCGCATCGGGTCCCAAAAAGTGAAACTCCAATTCCGAAAAATTCAACTCCCCCATTTGCGCGCGAGTCGCATATTTCGTCTTGTACCGGTCTCGCACTCCATCAAACCCGCGCGTAATCCCGCTGGTTCCCGAAAACGACAACTCCGGCGACTGCCAGTATCCCTCCATAAACGCATCCACATCCCCGCGATTCCACGCCGCCTGCTGTGCCTCGAGCGCCGCCAGGATCGCCGCGCGATCCTGTTTCTCGCTCTTTGCGCCTTCCCCGCGAACACGCAAAACCACGCTCACTGCAACGAGCGCCAGAATCGCCGCCACAAGCCGCAATCCCACCAAATTCGCCTTCCAGGCCGTAAAGTTCATGTCCCACTCCTTCCCAATCCGCAGGGGCACGCCATGCCGTGCCCGCCGCTCGAGTTGCCGCATTCCCGCCTAGACCCGCAGTTTGCCACCAGCACTCCTGCTCGTTCTACCCCTCTGGTACCCCTGATCTATTGGCCAACGCTCCCCCCGCCCCCATACTGCATGCGAAGGGGAAAAAAGAATGTTCGCCCTTATGTTCTTTCTAATTTCAACCGCCGCCCTGGCCCAATTCGCCATCTACTACTGGCGCGCCGTACTATCTGGCGTCGCCGCGCAACCCATTTCGGCGCGCGTCCTCGGCTCCGTCAACGCCGAAAATGGCCGCCTCACCGGCGCGCACTTCCCGGTCCTCGCCGAACTCCACGAGCTTACGCCCGAACTGCACTCTTCAGAAAGCGGCCTCAGCATCGTCCGCGCCTACTACGCCTTCGTCCACGCCGGCGACGCCCTCTTCGGCAAGCACTTCCCGCAATTCGCCGCCTGGAGCGATCGCGAGCGCCTTGTCTGCGCCCGCTACGCGGCCGTCCAGATCGACCGCCGCCTAGAGTCCAACTTGGCCCTAAGCGCCTCCCTCCGCTCCTGCTAAATCATCCCCCGGCAAGCGCGGGCGGACCAATCCCCGAGCGCGGGGCTATCTGCCTCTGAGCCCTGCGGCTAATCCGTCCAGCACACCTGATTTTCCTAACGATACTTTGCCGGGGCGAACGCCCGCAAAGCAACAACCTCTCCGAGGGCCTCTGCACGCTTACGTTCGACACCGCGTCAATACGCCCAGCGCAGCAGCACTCCGCCGGTGGTATACCCCGCGCCCACCGCCATCAACAGCACCAAATCGCCCTTCTCTAATCGCCCCTCTTCGACCGCATCGCGCAATCCGAGGGGAATCGTCCCCGCGGTGGTATTCCCGTAGCGGTCGATATTTACCATCACCTTCTCGTCCGGAACTGCCAGCCGCTCCTGCATCGCACGAATAATTCGCAGGTTCGCCTGGTGCGGCACCACCAGTTTCAGGTCCGAGCTGGTAAATCCGTTGCGCTCGAGCAGGTGTGCGGCCACCTCCGCCATTCGCCGCACCGCATACTTGAAAACCTGCGACCCTTCCTGATGCACCACGTGCATATTCTTATCCACGGTCTCGTGCGTCGGCGGATGCAGCGAACCGCCTCCCGGCATGTACAGAAACTGTCCCCCAGAGCCGTCGACGTCGTGCGCAAAATCCAAAATCCCCGGCTCCTCGCCCGACGACTCGAGCAACACCGCTCCTGCCCCGTCGCCAAACAGCACGCACGTAGCGCGATCTTTGTAATCAAGAATCGTGCTCATCGCATCGCTGCCGATCACCAGCACTTTCTTGTGCGTCCCCGCGCCGACAAACTGCGCGCCTACCGTCAAGGCATACGCGAACCCCGAACACGCCGCCGACAAATCAAATCCCCACGCCTTCTTTGCGCCAATGCGCTCCTGAATCAGACACGCCATCGCCGGAAACATCATGTCCGGCGTCACGCTGGCCACCACGATCAAATCGATCTCTGCCGGATCGGTCCCGGTCTTCTTCAGCAGGCACTTTGCCGCCTCCGTCGCCAGGTGCGAACTCGCCACGCCCTTTTCAACCACGTGCCGCTCGCGAATCCCCGTTCGCGAGCGGATCCACTCGTCGTTGGTCTCTACCATCTTTTCCAAGTCGGCGTTGGTCAGCACCTTCGGCGGAACGTATCCAGCCACACCGCTAATTTTCGCCGCAATGCGATGGGACATTTCTCTCCTTGCCGTTCGATTAACTCTCTCGATTAACTGTGTAGTGGCGAATCTTTAGATTCGCGCGCTGCGGCGCCGTCACACGCCTTTGGCCCCGGGGAAAACCATCCATCCTTACGCCCGCGATTTTATGCGATACCCCGCCCCCGAACAAGCCACCACTCGCTCCGTGCCTCGGTGTCCTCTCGGTTACTCTTTCTCGTGCCCCACTTCTACAATCTCATACCTCCAGCGAATCTCCGCCGTCTTCCGCAGCATCGCCGCCACCGAACAATATTTCTCCTCGCTCAGCGCCAGCGCCTTCTTCACCGATTCCTCCGTCACCTTCCCGCCCACGCGAAACAGCAACTCCATCTTCGTCCACACTTGCGGCGGTTCCGCGGCCCGCTCCCCCGAACAAATCACGTCCAGCTTCTCCAGCTTTTCGCGTTTCTTCTCTAGGATAATCACCACGTCGGTAGCCGTGCACGCCCCCAGCGCCAGCAACAGCAACTCCATCGGCCCGCAACCCACGTTCGTCGTCCGGTCCGCGTCGAGCACCACAGCGTGCCCCGAAGGCCCCTTTGCCACAAACTCCTGCTTCCCAATCCACCGAATCTCCGCCGTTTGCATCGTCCCTCCTGCGAAAAACCCCGCCGCGCGAGTCCCCCAATGGCCGTGCCGGGAACCACGAAGCGCGCGCTCGTGTTCAAATGTTTTGCCTCACCTAGTCAAAAAAACCAAATGTTCCTCCGAGCGTTCACCAGCATATCTATCACCAGTATATCTATGGGCAATCACCTGCGCGTACGCCCCCCCGCCATCGCGGAACACGATCCTTCGATTCCCCTGCCGTCGTCGGTGCCATTCTCACAACTAGCGAAGCGCTGCTTGGGGACGGTGACGGAGATAATTTGGCTGCAAGTTGCGCTATGATACGCGCCAAATGAGTGACCGCAAGGCACTAGAGGAATTTCTGGAGGCCGCGAAGGCGCAGGGCGCGGGCGACGAGACGCTGACCGCGGCGCTGCGCGGGCGCGGGTGGTCCGAGGAAGACGCCTACCGGGCCTTGGCGGATCACTATGAGCGGCGCAGCGGTCTGCAGATACCAGGCTATAAGAAGCGGTCTGGGTCGGCGAAGGAGGCATTTCTTTATTTGTTGAGTTTCTCGACGCTGGCGACGTGGACGATTGGCGCCGGTTCGGTGATGTTTACGCTGATCGAGAAGTGGCTGAAGGATCCGCTGGCTCCGGCGGATTACTCGTATGCGGGCGCGGAGATGGCGGGCTCGCTGGCCTGCGTGATCGTGGCGTTTCCCGTTTACCTGGTTGTGATGCACTACATCTTGCGGGAACTCGAACGGCATCCCGCGAAGCTGGAGTCGCCGGTGCGAAAATGGCTGACCTATCTGGCGCTGCTGATTACCGCGGGCGTGGTGGTGGGAGATTTGATCACCTTTCTGACCTACATGCTGCGCGGTGCGATTACCGCGCGATTTGTGGCGCAGGCCAGCGTGGTGCTGGTGCTGGCCGGCGGAGTGTTCTGGTATTACTCCGGATCGCTGCAACGCGGGGCGCCGGGCGCGATGAGTGGCGATGAATAGAAACGTCTTGGGCGCGATTCTGGCGACGGCTGCGGTGCTGGCCGTGCTCATTCTGGGCTTTCGTGATTGGGGAAGTCCGACGACGCAACGGATGAAACAGGCGGATCTGCGCAAGGTGCAAGCACTGCAGCAGATCGCGCAGGAGATTTGGGTCAAGTGGAACAGCAAAGACCAAACACTGCCCGGCGATTGGAACGCGCTTGAGACTCGTGGGAAAAAAGATCCGGTGAGCGGCAAGCCATTCGGGTATCACGCGAAGTCCGGGAGCAGGTATGAATTGTGCGCGACGTTTTTGACGGATCAGCATCGGGCGGTGCTGCCGGGAAATGTCGACGAGTTCTGGGAACATCCCCAAGGGGATTACTGTTTTCAGCTGGATGCCACGCAAGCGGTGCCGCAGGCTCCGTATTATTGACGACTCGTCGATATTTATTCTGCAGGGTCGTTCGAGGATGGCCATGATCGCTGCGACAGTGTGCGCGTTAGCGGTGATCATCGAAACCGCTGGGTGGGAAGTGCTCATCAACAATGAAATTGTTAAGTGGACTGCTGGCAGTGCGCCTGCCGACTGGACAAAGACCCGAGACAAGTGACTGCACAACCATGGAGTGAGAATCTGGATCGGCGTACTGGCATTTGGCTGTGCGGTCGCGAGCGCCCTGCTCCTCACTCACTGGCGCGGAGCGAAAACGACCATCCCGCAGGGCGCATCTCTTTCGCCCATCTATCGAACTGACACGATAAAGAACACATCCACATTTTAGCTTTTAAAAGTGATCCGGGCGGATGCGCAGACCCGAGCCCGCAGCGGCACACAATTGTGTGTCATTTGGAACAGCATTGAAGTCGGCGCCGTGAGACATTTCCAATGTCTATGGGACTGCGATTCAGATAGACAGGGGCTCACAAGATCCTGATCTCTCAAGATCGAGGAGAACCGTCGCAATGCTTGGGCGAAGCGGCTATGGAAATACCTGGACAACTAGATACAGAGAGACTCGAGCGGGAAGTGGCGGACCACGCCGCGAATCCAGGAGCAGGATGCGCCCAAGGAGAAGTAGGAAATATTCGCAG
>JBEKVU010000354.1:0-4929 GCA_049513775.1 Candidatus Acidiferrum sp. | reverse complement strand
GTTCCGTAGAATCGCGGTAGCTACGGCGCAAAATCTTTTGCCAAGCAAATTATTATTTGCTGATCTGGTCGCCCGCGGCACCTATAGCCTTGTGGTGCAGGGATGAAATGTGGCGCTGAACAGTTCGCGTTTGGGGTCTGTACCTGCCAGTAACGTCTCTCCAAAACATTGACAAATATGGGCCGGTCTAGGATAGACTCTAGCCGGTTAGCGAAGAGTGGCCTCCGCGCACAGCTGCTGGTCTGTTCCGTGCCTTTGGGACGCCTTGCTGGGCGTTTAATTCTCCAGCAAAGCGCTTTGCCTGTTAGGCGGGAGTGTTCGGGCGGGACGTGACGGGGAGCACGCGGTGCGATTCGGAGTTCTTTGATGACTAGCTTGCCCAACGTGGTGCATTCGCAAGCCCTGCCCGAGGGAGCTTCGGGGCAGTTGCTGCACTTTTCGCGCGAGAGCGTGCAGTGGGAATGGATGAGCATGTCCGTGCACCGGCTGCAGGCCGGAGAAACTCTCTCGGCGAAAACAAAAGGCGAAGAAGCGGCGTTTGTTTTGCTGGGAGGAAGGTGCATCGCCGACTGGGGAGCTGGGGCGCGGATCATCGGCAAGCGTAAGAATGTGTTCGATGGTTTGCCCTATTGCGTGTACCTGCCAACAGGAAATTCCGTGGAATTTGCCGCGGAAACGGCCGTGGAAATTGCCGCATGCCGAGCGCCTTCAACAGCCCAGCTGGAGCCGAAATTAATCACGCCGGAAGACGTGGTAAGCAGCCTGCGTGGCGGAGGAAACGCTTCGCGGCAGATTGTGGACATTATCCGGCCGGAGTTTCCCGCCGATAAACTGGTGGTGATTGAGGTGTATACGCCGGGAGGAAATTGGTCGAGCTATCCGCCGCACAAACACGACATTCATAATCCGCCGGCGGAGGTAGATTTGGATGAGATTTACTATTACCGCGTGGACAAGCCGCGCGAAGGCTTTGCGTTGCAGCGGCTCTACAACCCCGACAAATCCAGGGATGTTACGGTGCGGGCGCAGGATGGGGACGCAGTGCTGGTGCGCTCGGGCTATCATCCGGTGGTCGCGGGGCCGGGATACAACGTGTACTACTTGAATTTTCTTGCGGGGACGTCGCGGAAGCTGGCGGTGACCGAAGATGCGGACCACGTGTGGCTGAAGGGGACGTGGAAGGAAATGGATCCGCGATTGCCGCTGGTCAAGTAGGAAAGGGCGCGGTCCTTTAGTCGGTCGTAGGAAACAAGACACCATGGACAACGCCGCAACGAAGGGATGCTGCCAAGAGCAGATAAGCGCTTAGGCAACGGATGAAATGGCGATGGCCGGAGCGTTGCTTCTGCGGCATGCTATTGGGCAGTACCTGTCTAGCGTTCGGGGGTGTGAAGGTCTCATGAATTGCCGTCTTACGGTAGCCCAAGCGATCGTGCGCTTTCTGCAGCAGCAGTATTCCGCGCGGGATGGCAAAGAGTTTCGATTTTTTGCGGGATGCTTTGGAATCTTTGGGCACGGCAACGTGGCCGGCATGGGGCAGGCGCTCGAGCAGGACGTCGCCGGGTTGCGCTACTACTTGTGCCGCAACGAACAGGCGATGGTGCACACGGCCGCGGCGTTTGCGAAACGAAGCTTTCGCATGCGGACGCTGGCGTGCACATCGTCGATTGGGCCGGGCGCGACGAATATGGTGACCGGGGCGGCCCTGGCCACGGTGAATCGTCTGCCGGTGCTGCTGCTGCCCGGGGATATCTTTGCCCGCAGAAATGTGGCGCCGGTGTTGCAGCAGATCGAATCGCCGATTTCGCAGGACCATTCGGCGAACGACTGTTTCAAGGCGGTTTCGCGCTATTGGGACCGCATTCAGCGGCCGGAGCAGATTCTTACGGCGCTGCCTGAGGCCATGCGCGTGCTCACTTCGCCGGCAGAGACGGGCGCCGTGACGCTGAGCTTGCCGCAGGACGTGCAGGCGGAAGCTTACGATTATCCCGAAGAATTTTTCCGCAAGCGCGTTTGGGACATACCGCGGAGCCGCTGTGACCGCCGACTGCTGCTGCGGGCCGCGGAGTGGATTCGCGCGGCGAAGAAGCCCCTGATCGTTGCCGGCGGAGGCGTATTGTACTCCGCGGCTTGCGAAGCGCTGGCGCAATTTGCCGAGAAAACCGGGATGCCCGTGGGCGAGACGCAGGCGGGCAAAGGCGCGCTCGCTTTCAACCATACCCAAGAGGTAGGCGCGGTTGGTGTGACGGGGACTCCGGGCGCTAATATTCTGGCGCGCGAAGCGGATTTGATCATCGGTATCGGCACGCGCTACAGCGACTTTACGAGCGCCTCGAAGACGGCGTTTCAGAACCCCGCGGTGCGATTCATTAATATAAATGTTGCGGAATTTGACGCCTATAAGCACGCGGCGCTGCCGCTAACCGGGGATGCGCGCGCGGTGCTGGAAGAGTTGGCTGCGGTAGTCGATGGGTACGCGGTGGAGCGGAGCTATCAGGAAAGCATCGTGAAGTTTCGCGCGGCCTGGGAGAACGAGGTCGATCGGATTTACGCGGTACGAAAGGAACCGCCCATTAGCCAAGGCGAAGTGATCGGCGCGGTGAATGAGATTTCTGAAGCACGCGACGTAATGGTGTGCGCGGCGGGAAGTTTGCCTGGGGATTTGCACAAACTGTGGCGCACGCGCGAGCCGGGCGGATACCACATGGAGTATGGCTACTCGTGCATGGGTTACGAAATCGCGGGCGGACTCGGAATAAAAATGGCCGAACCGGAGCGCGAGGTGTACGTTTTGATCGGCGACGGGTCGTATTTGATGATGGCGCAGGAAATTGTCACGTCGCTGCAAGAAGGCTACAAGCTGAACATCGTGCTGCTGGACAATCACGGGTTCGCGAGCATCGGCGGATTGAGCCGCGGCTGCGGCAATGAAGGCATGGGAACAAACTATCGCTACCGGCGCGACGAAAAATATGACGGCGATATCTTGCCGGTGGATTTCGTGGCCAATGCAGCGAGCTTAGGGGCGCACGCGGTGCGCGCGCGAACGCACGACGAGCTGGTCGCGGCGCTTACGGCGGGGCGGAAGTTACGTCAGACTAGTCTAGTGGTGGTGGAGACGGCGTACGACGAGCGTGTGCCGGGATACGAATCGTGGTGGGACGTTCCCATCGCGGAAGTTTCGGAGAGCACAGTGGTGCAAGAGGCCCGGAAGAACTATGAGGAAGCGCGCAAGAAAGAGCGATTTTTCTTTTAACCGAAATGTTTAGCGGCAGCTTCTGACGGGAAGCTCCCACGTGGCGAGTCGAGTTGAGCGGTTGCGAGACGAATCGCGAGGAAGAGGTCAGGGTGGAGTCAACCATCGCCGCAACCGAAACTGTTGCATCCACGCAACCTCATTTAAAACGCGTACTGGGGCTCTGGGACCTGATTTACTACGGCGTAATCCTGACTTCGCCGATCGCGGCAGTGCCGCTTTTTGGCGAAGGACAAGTGCTTTCGCACGGGCACACGGTAAGCACGCTGCTGCTGGCCATGGTGGCGATGTCCGTGACGGCGATTAGTTTTGGCCGTATGGCTTTTGTGTATCCGTCCGCCGGTTCGGTGTACACCTACGTAAGCCGCGGAGTGAATCCGCATCTGGGCTTCGTGGTGGGCTGGGCGATGTTCCTTGAATATCTGTTCCAGCCGGTGCAAAACGCGCTGTACGCGGTACTGGCGATTCAGCGCATGGCGCCGTTCGTCCCCTTTGCGATTCTTGCGGCGGTGACCATCGCGTTCATCACGATTATGACGGTGCAAGGAATCAAATTTACGGCCCGCACAAATGAAGTGCTGCTGGGGTTCATGGTGCTGGTAACCATGGTGTTCCTGGTGCAGGCAGTGCGCTACGTGGTGGGGCACGAACACTTCACCGGGCTCTTTTCGCTGCAGCCGATTTACAATCCGGCGACATTTAATTTGCGGGGATTGGCGGCGGCGACGTCGTTGGCGGCGCTGGTGTTTATCGGCTTCGACGGCGTTTCGATTCTGGCGGAAGAAGTGAAGAATCCGCGGCGCAACGTGCTGCTGGCTTCGGTGCTGGTTTGTGTGTTCACCGGGCTGTTCAGCGGATTGCAGGTGTACCTGGCACAGCGCGTTTGGCCCGACCACACCACGCTGCTGAATCCGGAGACGGCGTTTATGGACGTCGCGCGGGCGGCCGGCGGAGTGCTGCTGTTTCACGCGTACGGCGTGATGCTGCTGGTCTCGAGTATTGCGTGCGGACTTGCGGGACATGTGGGCGCGGCGCGATTGCTGTACAGCATGGGGCGCGACGGCGTGCTGCCGAAGAAAATATTCGGATATCTCAG
This sequence comes from Candidatus Acidiferrum sp., assembly GCA_049513775.1. Taxonomy (GTDB): domain Bacteria; phylum Acidobacteriota; class Terriglobia; order Acidiferrales; family UBA7541; genus Acidiferrum. The sequence continues at coordinate 577 of JBEKVU010000354.1, read as the reverse complement.
CCCGAAGAAAAGCATTCCGGTGTACAACATCTGGATTGTTGGAGGGCTCGCGTATGGGGCGGCACTGACGATTCCCTGGGAGCTGGCCGCGGAAGTGGTTACGTTTGGAGCGCTGATTGCGTTTATGGGCGTGAATCTTGCGGCAATGAAGCATTTTTGGTTTGCGAAACAGGTGGACCGTGAGCGGAACTTTTTCGTGGACGCATTTGTTCCGGGATTTGGATTTGTTTTTTGCTTTGTGTTGCTGATCAGCCTGCAGACGTGGACGAAGTTTGCGGGGTTGATCTGGCTGGCGTTCGGATTGGCGTACGTGGCCTATACGACGCGCGGTTTCCGGGTGAAGCCGCGGCTGTTTGAGTTGCGCGAAACTTAGGGGCAGAATTTTATCGCGAACGAAGGAACCAACCGAAAAAGGGGACGCGTATGACGCGTCCCCCTTTTTTTCGGTTATGCCTTGGCTGAGGCGCCGAGTTGACCGATGACACCCTTCAGATATTTCAGGCTGGCGGCGACGCTATCTTTTGGCGGGATCACGGTGTGGCCAAATTTCACATCCTGTTCGACAACGGACCATCCG
>JBEKVU010000353.1:0-4958 GCA_049513775.1 Candidatus Acidiferrum sp. | reverse complement strand
TGGTCATCGAAGCTTCCAAGCTTGATCAGCGCATGAGGCTCGGCAAGTTGCTGGCGGAGAAAACGCTGGTGGTCGAAGTTGGCCTCGGCGAAAACCTCGAACAGCGTCAGGCTGCAGCCGTCTCATTGGCTCATGCCATGGCCAAGGACGAGGGCGTCGCCTTTGAAAAAGGCGCGGCCGAAGATCTTGCAGAATTTGTCTCCGCCGATCTGCAGCGCCTGAAAACTGAAATCGCCAAGCTCGTCACATATGCCGGAGCACGAAAGCAGCTTAAGCGCGAAGACGTCGCCCTCATGGTGATCTCGGAAAAAACCACCACAGTCTGGGAACTCGCCAACCTGATGGGCAATCGCCAAGGGGGCACGGCATTGGAGTTTCTCGATCGCTTGTTGCGTGAGGGCGAAGCTCCTCTGCAAATTTTGGGGGCCATCACCTGGATGTATCGCAAAATTATCGAAGCCAGCGAAGTCCGCGCCGGCAACGGTTGGCAAGCGGCCCGCGCGCTCGGTATGCGCCCGGAACAAGCGGAATTAGCGCTGCAAGCCGCCCGCAAAATTCCCAAAGCCAAGCTATTGGCCGGCCTCCGCGCGCTGCAATACGCCGACGACCGCCTGAAGCGCGGCAGCGAGGACGCCCGCGCGGTAATGGAATTTCTCCTAGCCGATCTCGCGGCGTAAGGTCTGGCGCACAAATATTGTCGAACGACAAAAAAAGAGGGGTGGCCGTCGGGCCGCCTCCCTCTTTCGGGTTGCTGGTTACGACCGTTTTTCTAGCGGCCGCCGAGCTGGTCAAAATCGAACAGTTCGAACAAATCGCTGATCGCCGGACTGTTCCGCGGTACGTAGGGGTTACCCCATTCCGTGACAGGATTCGGGAAATTGTCCCGGCTGCGCTTGGTAACCGGCGGCAGGTTCCAGTTCCGTTCGATGAACTTGAGGATCGAAACGTGGTCCGCGTAGTTGTGCGCGATGTGTCCGCCCTTTGAATAGGGAGACACCACCAGGAAGATAATCCGCGTGCCATCGCCGAAGAAGTCCAGCGGCTGCACATAACCGGAATCGTAGTAGCCGCCGCCTTCGTCCTCGGTGATGAAGATCGCCGTGTCTTTCGCATACGGGGACGCTTGGACCTCATCCACGATCTTCTTAACGAAGCCTTCGAACAGATCCAGCTTTGAAGACGCCGGGTGACCATCCACCAGCCCGCTGGGCTTCACGATCGAAACCGCTGGAAGTGTGCCGCCGGCGATGTCGCTGTAGAGGTTTGCGGTGTCTTGGATGTGCGCGTCGCGAATCGCGGCGTTGGTCATGATCGATGTGTCGTACTGGAAAGGATTGCAGATGGTGCAGTACTCGTCGGCGGCGGTAATGGGAATGCCCAATGGATTGAGCGAGCCCACCGGACCGTAGTTGATCTGGTACGGATCGCCGGGCAGTCCGTTCGGGTTGAGGAAGCCCCTGGGCTGCGGCGTGTAGCTGGGCGCGCCGGAATAGTTGTTCCACTGATCGCCGTAATACTTCCAGGAAATGTTGTGCGCCAGCATATCGTCGCCGATGCTTGGCGTGGAAGAGGGCGGAATCGTGAACACGGTATTGGCCGGACCCGGATCGGTGTACGCGTTGGCGCCGTTGCCGAAGTAGCCGGGGTTGTAATTGTTCAAGAGATAGTAGTGTCCTGCCTCGCAACGCGGATCAATGGGCCGCGGCAGCGAGCGCAAGTACTCGAGAATTGGGGCCACGCCGGGCTGCGCCGGATCCGAGCAATCGGTGTACGAACCGCCGCCGGAGGACGGGGAACCGAACGAGCCGGCGCCGTAACCGTCTTGGGAATACCAGTTGTTGGTGCCGATGGCCGGGTTCGGGTTTTCGACTTCATCCACTACGCCCGAGTTGAGCGTGCCAGCTCCAGCTTCGACGTTGTGCGGCGCCGGAAGCGGATTGCCGTTGCCGTCGCTAAACCAGATGGCATCGCCATGTCCGAACATGATGTGATTCGCGCCCGTGCCGCCGTTGACAGACTGGTGGAAGTTATCGCTCATCGAGTAAGTGTCCGCGAGGCCCTTGAAGTACGGCACGTCGCCTTGCTGCACGTTGTAGAAACCGAGCGCCGTCGATCCTTCGCCAGTGGTGTCGGCCTTTGGAACGTTCGGCAGATAATTCGTGCTGAAGCATGGGAGCGCATCCTGATCCGCGGAGCACAGCGGCGGTTGCGTTTTGCCGTTCGTGCCCGCGCCAACGGTCACTTCCACCCACGAGAATAGTTTGGCGTTGCAGCCCGACGGGTTTTCCCAGTCCGCGTGCTCGACGCTGCAATTCAGCTGCTGCCACATCTGGTAGAAGCGATGCACCGGGCTTGCGGCGTAGTCCGTGTATACGAAGGACTTCCCGTTGGTCAATTGAAACGGTCCGTCCGGCAGCGCGGTGACGTTGCTGATGCGCGTGTCCGGAGTGGCACCCGGCAGCCCCGCGCCCCCGATGAGCAGCGAAGGATAATAGTTGCTGGCCAATCCGTTTTCCGATTCCTGTGCAAATGCGAGGCTGGCAGCGCATTGCGATTCCGGCGTGCCCGCGGCGCACGCGTTCGGAATGTAAGAAGCGCCGGAGGGACCGCCTACCAGCGGGGTGGGAAGCTTATTGCCCGCGAATTCTGTCTTGGGCGGGCTTAGCAAAAAAGAATCAGGGGTGCTGTCTGTCGCGGCGAACTGCTGTGCCTTCCGGAAATTGGGTCCGGGTTTACCGTCAGTATTTACGATACCTGCAGAGAGCAAATTCCAGACAAACTCTCCTCTTTTCGGTTGGTAGGTCGCGAACACGTGGTCGAAGCTGCGGTTTTCACCGATGATTACGATGAGATGCTTGATGGGGCTGGTGGTCTTGTTGCTGGCATCGGGCGTTTGTGCACTGGCCATCGGCGCGCCTAGCGAAATCTGCAGCAACGCAAGGGAAACCAGGCCCATGCGCGCACCGTTTGCGGTGTGCGACGCGATTTTCTTGAAATTCATCCACTTCCTCCTTGAAACCTGACTGATGAGACCGGGCTTCAAGGTTGTAGCGCTTATTTATTTCGTAGGTGTAGTTTCTAGATGAACGCCGAAAGAAAGACGCGTGTCGGCGAACAACATTTTTAGTGACACTTTGTTGACATCCTCGAGACATTTCGCTCGCTCCCCATCCGGTCGAAAATCGGCATGGGGGGAGTGGTCACCCACTCTCCCCTGCCACGCCACCGTATATGCGGGTCCGCGTACGGCGGTTCAGCGGTTACGCTCGACCATCGAACAGCCGAGGAAGACCAATTGAGTCAAAGTATGTTCGCTTTGACTCGCTTGTAAGCCTGCCAGCAGTTTTCCCGCTCGCAGACCATCCTTCCATCAACTGACCAGCTGGACGTTCGGTTTCGCATTTCGCCGTGCGCGATTCGGTCCCTTCCTCAGAAGCCCTCGGAGCTTCACTCCCCCCTCAGTAAGGGCCAGCACTAGCTGGTTCATTTGCCGCTTGTCGCTCATCGAGTCCTGCGTCCTACTTGCCGCTCGTTACTGTTTGGGCCTTCATCGCTTGCGCGATTAATATGCCCGCTGCTGACTTCTGCCGCACGATTAGAGTGCATTGCTTCCCCCCTCAGTCGCGTTTCCGTGACATGCAGCAGATCTCCCGAGGTAAGTTCGACCGCCTTCGACGCGCAACCGCTGGATTTACATTCAGTGCCCGTGATGGATGTGGGCTTCGCTGCCATTGGCCAGCTCGCCCGAACACTGCCTGCCGCGCATCCAGTTCTTGTTCATCGGCTCGCGCCTTTGCTCCGCGCTTCTTTCAGACCTCACCTCACGGTTCGGCCCTTGCGCTTCGCTATCACTGCACCTCCATCTGGTTGTGAATAGGACTTGCACCTCCAAGCTGTCGAACATGCTCGGCACACCCAAAAAAAGAAGGGCGGCCAGAATGGCCGCCCTTCTTTGTAGTTATTACGAAGTGTTCGCCGTCGCGACTAGTTAAAGTCGAACAGGTCAAACAGGTCGCTGATCGCCGGGCTGTTCAGCGGCACGTACGGGCTGATAAAGTTCAGCGAGAACGGGTTGGGAAAATTATCGCGGCTGCGCTTCGTAACTGGCGGCAGGCTCCAGTTGCGCTCGATGAACTTGAGGATCGAAACGTGGTCCGCGTAATTGTGCGAGATGTGTCCCGGCTTCAGGTGCGGACCCACAACCAGGAAGATAATGCGCGTACCATCGCCGAAGAAGTCCAGCGGTTGGACGTAACCGGAATCGTAGTAGCCGCCGCCTTCGTCTTCGGTGATGAAGATCGCCGTATCGTTCTTATACGGAGACGCTTCCACTTGCTCGACGATTTTCTTCACGAAGCCTTCGAAGAGATCCAGCTTCGATGATGACGGGTGACCATCCACCAGTCCGCTGGGCTTCACGATGGAAACCGCCGGCAGCGTGAGGCCGTCAATGGCTGCATAGAGGTCGGCTGTGTCCGCAAGGTGCGCCGCACGCTGATCGGCGTGCGCCATGATCGAGGTATCGTATTGGAACGGGTTGCAGATGTTGCAGTACTCATCCGTCACCACGCCCGGCGCCACGAAGTAGTTGTTCTGGTATTTGTCACCCAAATAGGCATTCCACTGATCGCCGTAGTATTTCCATGAAATGTGATGGGCATTCATGTCATCGCCAATGCTTGGCGTCGAAGAAGGCGGAATCGTAAACGGCGTATTGCCCGGGGTTGTGTCGGTATAGGCGTTGCTGCCGTCGCCGAAGTAGCCGGGGTTGTAGTTGTTCAGCAAGTAGTAGCGGCCCGGTTCGCAACGAGGATCGATAGGTTCTGGCAGAGACTTCAGGTATTTCAACACTTCCTTTACGCCAGGCTGGCTGGCGTCCGAGCAGTTGCTGTAGGAACCGCCGCCAGAGGCCGGTGAACCAAAGCCGCCGTTGCCGTAACCGTCTTCCTTGTACCAGT
>JBEKVU010000352.1:0-4965 GCA_049513775.1 Candidatus Acidiferrum sp. | reverse complement strand
GATCTGTTCCTCGCGATAGGCAAAGATGTTGGTGAAACGGTGAAAGTTTCGTTGGAAGAACGCATCGGAGCCTGACGCCACTCGCCCTAATTGCAAACCTGCCGGCACAGAAGTTCGTTTTTCTTCGAAAGTGGTGTCGAGAGTTCCATAGAAAGTGCGCATACGCAATGCCCCGAGCTGCGTCAATCTAAGAGGGTTGGCATTCGATCAGTCTGATTCTGGAGGAGACGATGAACGGGTATGGGCGAAATGGAGTTCAAGCATTGTTGAGAATTGGCTACCGCCGCAATTCAAAAGGGGGCATCGTGAGGATTCATCACCGTTCCGTCATGATCGCGCTGCTAAGTCTGTGTCTGGCAGCGCCTGGACAGTTGGCCGCCGCACAATCGCACCAGGATTCGGGCCCCGGGATGAATCACACAGAGAGTGCAGTCCCCGGTCTTCACGACTTCGACTTCCTGGTTGGCCAATGGCAGGCCCATCATCGAAAGCTGAAGGAGCGACTCGCCAATAGTCACGAGTGGGTTGAATTCGAAGGCACGCTGATGAATCAACCGCTGATGGGGAGTTACAGCAACGTGGACGATACGGTGCTTAGCGTTCCCGGTGCTCCCTATCGCGGTGTCGCTCTGCGGTCCTTCGACCTGAAGACCCAGCAGTGGTCCATCTGGTGGCTCGACAGCAGGACACCGTCCGCACCGTTGGATCCCCCCATGATTGGAGGCTTCCACAACGGCGTGGGCATTTTCTATGGGGATGATACCGTCAAAGGAAAGCGAGTTCGGGCGCGCTTCATCTGGTCCAACATCACTCCGACATCATGCCACTGGGAGCAAGCGGCCTCGCCAGACGAGGGCAAGACTTGGGAGACCAACTGGGTGCAGGACATCACACGAGTTCGCTGATCGAGGGGATCGACAAATAGGAAAAATGGCTTCAAAGGAATTCGGTCCAACTGAGAAGTGTCTGGACCGCAGCAAACCGAAAAGAAGTTAACATGTCGCCACGCGGGATTGCCGATGGCTGCCTTTGCCGTACCGACTTTGACTCTCAGAGGATTGTACAGGCCAAAAATCACTTCGCGGATCGCGCTTGTCGGAAGATCATACAAAAAAACAGGATTACCGCAGCTGTCACTTCCGGCATTGCTGGGATCTGCCTTACGAAATCGAGCTTTCCGACGAATACAGTCTTGTCAGTACGTACCGTCGCCGTTCAACCCAGTCAAATTCTGTAGATTTCGCTTGACGTTCGCTACGCCCGCAGTGCCCCCGAACCCCGTTTCGCCGCGATCTAGGGTACCCATCGACCTTCAGGCCTCATCCAACGCGTCTATGGCGAAGCTGGGGGCAAAGCTGGAAATCTTTCGCCGAACGCCGGTACCGGCTGAGGTAGAGTACTAACACCGTGATTATCAACCTGGCCCGTCGCGCGCACGACCACAACTGGGAACTCGATCCCATCACGCGATCGTTGCTGGACAACGATTTCTACAAGCTGCTTATGTTGCAGTTCATCTGGAAACAGTTCCCCCGAACCACCACCACGTTTTCCTTCACAAATCGCACCAGCGAAGTTCGCCTGGCCGAAGTGATCGATACTGAAGAGCTGCGCGAACAGCTCGAGCACACCAGAAAACTCCGCTTCCACAAATCGGAACTCATCTGGCTCGCCGGTAACACTTTCTATGGACACCGCGGCATCTTCGAGCCCGCGTTCCTCGAATGGCTCGAACACGACTTCCGCCTATCCGACTACGAACTCTCCAAGCAAGACGGCCAAATCTCCTTGTCATTTCACGGCCTGTGGTCGCAGACCACGATGTGGGAGATTTATGCGATTTCGGCCATCAGCGAGTTGCGCACCCGCGCCAACCTGAAGCGCTTGAGCGAATTCGAGCTGGATATTCTCTATTCGCGCGCCAAAACCAATCTGTGGCAAAAAATGGAGCGTCTGCGTGGCGTCCCCGGATTGACGTTGAGCGACTTTGGCACGCGCCGCCGCCACAGCTTCCTCTGGCAGGAATATGTGGTGAAGGCCATGCGCGACGTTCTCGGACCTACCTTCACCGGAACCTCGAACACCTACCTCGCCTATCACCATGACGTCGAAGCCATCGGCACCAACGCCCACGAACTGCCCATGGCCCTAGCTGCGATGGCGCGCAGCGACGAGGAACGCAAAACCGCGCAATACCGCCTCCTCGAGCTGTGGCAGAAAACCTACGGCGGCGAACTATTGATCCTGCTTCCCGATACTTTCGGAACCACGCAATTCCTAGAAAACGCGCCGGACTGGGTTGCCGATTGGACTGGCCAGCGCGCTGACAGCAAGGATCCCTTCCAGGCCGGCGACGAGTACATCGCCTGGCTCGAACAGCGCAACCGCGATCCCCGTCAGAAACGCTTCATCGCCTCCGACTCGCTGAACGTCGACACAATCCTGGCGCTGCACGCGCATTTCTCCGGTACCATCCGCAACAGCTTCATTCCCGCGGATTTCAAGCAAGCCAGCGACTTCCACGACAGCCGAAAATGGGAGCCCGACCCGCGCATCCGCTTCAGCGCCGGCTGGGGCACTCTGTTAACCAACGATTTCCGCAACTGCAATCCTCACGCTACCGCGGACTTCGACCCCTTGAGCCTGGTCTGCAAACTCACCGACGCCGACGGCCGCCCGGCCGTCAAGCTCTCCGACAATTTCCAGAAAGCCCTGGGCCAACCCGAGGAAATCGAGCGCTACCGTCGTATCTTCGGCTTGGCGGGAGTCGCCAACACCCCAGTCCTCACCTAGCGGCGTGCGGGGAGTCCGATCTAGCCATTGAGGCCGGACAGTTTCCCCGCCATCTTTCGTCTTCACAGCGCACCATGAGCCAGCCTCCCTTGGTTATCATGCACTTTCGCAAAACCCCAAGGGTTTGGTAGCCCTCGGCGCTGCTACTTTGTAGAGGTTTGCGGCGGAAGAAACTTTTCTAAGGGAATTGTCACGCTGCCGAGCACGCCGGAGGTGGCGTCGCGCACCACCACGCGAAGGTTCTTTGTAGCCGGATCGATCGTTAAGGGGACCTGCAGCTCGTAACCATGCTTCAGCGCGGACTGATATTCCTTTTCACCCAAATCGACCTTATACGTGAGAGGTTCGATGTTTAGAGGCGCGTCTGCCGGACCCAGTTGCAGATAGATGGCGTCAATCTTCCCAGTATGGTGGCCATCGACTTCAGCCAACCGTAAGTCACCGGTGTCTACATTGACCCGTAATTCGAGTTTGCGTGTGGAGAGGTAGATGCTGTCCACTTTGGCCTGAATGCCCATGGTGGTGGCATCCACCGGACTCCACACCGCCGACTGCAGCGCACTCTGCGTTTGCGACGCCGTGCTCGGCGGATCGGCGAGCGCGAAGTATCCCTTGCGGTACCGCAGCACCACACCGGATTTTTTCGCCCGCAGCTGCAGCGTGTGATATTGCCCGCGCCAATCGCCGTGATCTGGGTAGTAGCCAAGCGCGTAAGTGAAATGCGAATCGGTGAGCGTGCGGCGGATGGCGCCCTTGATGTCGTTGGTGTTGTAAAACGCGTGCCCGCCGGTGCGATCGGCCAGCAAATTCATGGTCGATTGCTCGTCCTGACCTTCGCCAAGACCTCCCGGCGTGCGATAGGGAGAGAAGGGATGGCTGACGCCAGCTTCCATGGATGCGCCGGTGATCAAGCCTCGCGCATCCACCGGATAGATGGCCATGTTGGATTGATTCAGAGCACGCGCTACGCGTTCCAGGTGCGGCGCAAAATTTTGCGCTTCGGAATCCACCGGCGAGTTGTCGTTGCTCTCAAGAGAGATGGAGACCGGAAATGCCCCGGAAACCCACACGAGATTCTTGCGCCCAGGAATGCCCGCCACGTGATTCGCGATGGCCTCAATCGCTTTCGCGGTAATATCCACGCGACTGGCGTCGGCCAAATCGCTCAGCTTGGAGGTCATGTCGTTCATCAGCGCGGCAGCGCGCGCAGCGCCCTTGGGATCGGGAATGCCGGTGTCGGCTGCGGAAATCGGCAACTGCGAGGAATTGATGTGCTGCAGCGAGGACATCGCTTGGAAGCGCTCGATAGCTTGCAGCAGCGCCTTGGAATCCTGCGTAAATTCGTTGATCACCTGCAGGTGGTTGGTCAGCAGGTAGACCGCAACGTGATCCTTGGGCTGCAGTTGCTGCAGCAACGCCAAAACCTCGATTCTCGCGTACGCCTGATCGGTGAACGATGTATTCAGTGCATCGAAAAGAATCACCGTGACGCTGCCCGGCGGCTCATCCTCATGGCGAAGACGATTGCCGAAGACATTGGGCGGCAAAGCGTTTTTGGCATCGCTTGTTGCGGTGACATATTCCGGGTGGGTGGCCGAGTCGGTGGAGAACAGTGAAATATTCTGTGGTTTCCCGTTGTCCAGAAGGACGAAGTCTTCCTTGTTCAGGTTTTCGACCGCGTGGCCTTTCTTATCCGTTGCGATGACGCTGAGCTGAACCAGGCGCGTCTCGGAGCGTATCACCACGCTCGGAACGGCTTTGGAGGGTTCCGCTGCAGGCGCTTGCTGGTTGTCGGCGGTTTGCGCGCACGTAGCCCACGCCGACGCCATCGCCGCCATCGCTAGGCACACCACTCTCATCACGGGTAGCATACGAGGTCTGACGCATTACGTCATCAAACGTCGTTAACTGGGGCCGCTAAACAGGCTGTAAAACAATAGCGCCAAGACCAGTACACTCACCGTCACGTATTTCCAGTCGCGCTCATAGAGGAACGCTCCCACGGAAAACGCCACACGCGCTACGGGCGTGGCGATCAAGAGCAGCAAGCCCAGTTGGATTAACCCGCGGCCGTGAAAGGCGAGCACTTCGGCAAAGATTCCCTTAATCGTTCGCAACTTCGCCGGTTCACCCTGAAACACGTGGTAATTGGTGGCCGGCTCGGGATGCCGC
>JBEKVU010000351.1:0-4975 GCA_049513775.1 Candidatus Acidiferrum sp. | reverse complement strand
CGTAGCTTCCGAAGGCTTGCCGTTTTCCAAAACCGGCGGTCTCGCCGACGTGGTCGAGGCGCTTCCCAAGGCCCTCGTGCAGCAAGGCCACGAAGTCGCCGTGCTGCTCCCGCGTTATCGCGGCGCGAAAAATGACGCCGCTGTTCTCCCCAGCGTTACCATTCCCATGGGTCTCCGCCTGCGTTTTCCTTCGGTCGGCGGCGGCGCGCTACTGCACGGCGTGAAATATTTCTTTCTCGAGGACCCTGCGTACTTCGATCGCGACGGAATTTACGGCACCAGCGGTGGAGACTTTCCCGACAATGCCGAGCGCTACGCCGAATTCTGCCGCTCCGGCATCGAAGTCGCCAAACACGTTTGGCCGGCCGACGTCATCCATTGCCACGACTGGCAAACCGGCTTGCTCCCCGTACTGCTTCGCACCTCGCACGGCGACGATCCCCTGGTCAGAGACGTCCCGGTAATTTTCACCATTCACAATATGGGCTATCAAGGCATCTTCGGACGCGATGTGATCGATCGTGCGGGTATCCCCGCCGGCACCTTTCATCCCGGCGGCCTGGAATATTTTGGCAACGTAAATTATTTGAAAGCCGGCATCGTCTTTTCGGACTACCTAACCACCGTCAGCCGCAAATACGCCCAAGAAATCCAAACGCCGGAATTTGGCTATGGTCTCGACGGTGTCGCTCGCGGTCGCGGCGACCGCCTCGTCGGTATCCTTAACGGCGTCGACTACGCCGCGTGGAGCCCCGACGCCGACACCCTCATCGCCCACAAATATTCGCTCAAGGATCTGCAGGGCAAACACGCCTGCAAGACCGAGCTGATGCAGCTCTTCGGCATCTTGCCCCAACACTCTGCGCGCCCGCTCATCGGCATCGTCTCCCGCTTTGCCGACCAAAAAGGTTTCGACCTCATCGCCGAACGCGCGCACGAATTGCTGCGCGAAGAGTTGTCCCTAGTGGTCTTAGGTTCTGGCGACCGCCGCTACGAGGACCTTTTCCAATATCTCGCCGGCACGTATCCTGGAAGAGTCGGCGTTCGCGTCGCCTATGACAACGCCGTCGCCCACAAAATCGAAGCCGGCGCCGACATGTTCCTGATGCCGTCGCGCTACGAACCCTGCGGCCTGAATCAGATTTACAGCCTGAAGTACGGCACCGTTCCCATCGTGCGCGCCACAGGCGGCCTCGATGATACGATTGAGGCGTTCGATCTGGAGCACGGCACCGGCACAGGCTTCAAATTCGCCGATTATTCCGGCGCCGCGATGATGTTCGCCGTCCGTCAAGCCTTGCACCATTTTGCCGACGAGCGCATTTGGAAGCGTATCCAATTGAATGGCATGGCCAAAGATTTTTCCTGGACCGCTCCGGCACGCGAGTACGCTAAACTATACGAGACGGCGTGGAGTCGGCGCCATCCCGGTGTGTCCGTGCCAAAACTGAAAGAGCCGCCAGAGCAACCCGTGCGGCCGACGGAAAGAAACCAAAAGAGTTCACGCTCATCTAATTGAGCAGAGTTTGGAGAGAGAGGCAGCGAGTCACTACATATCTCGCTGACAACAAAGAACATGGCTGATAATATTCAAGCAGCGACGGACACCAATTTCGAAGCGGAGGTCTTGACCGCCTCCGCATCCCAACCCGTGCTCGTGGATTTTTGGGCCGAATGGTGCCGCCCGTGCCACATGCTGGCGCCCACCGTGGCCGAAATCGCCCACGATTACACCGGCAAGCTCAAGGTCATGAAGCTCAACGTCGATGAAGCGATGAACTCCGCGGGCCGTTACCGCGTGCAGGGCATCCCCACGTTGCTGCTCTTCAAGAACGGCCAAGTGGTCGAGCAGATCGTCGGCGCCGTCCCTAAGGATCAGATCACCAAAGCCGTAGACAAGCACCTGGTCTAGCGTCAGCTCCAGTTAAAGCAACGCAGCGAAGGCGTGTCGCACAGCGCGACGCGCCTTTTACGCGTCTACTCGGCGCTCGCGTTACTAACGTAGGCGATGTTGGCAGGGGCACGGTATACCGTGTCTCTCTGCGCCCAGCCCTCACTTCTTCTACGCCCAGCCGTGCTCAACTCGGCCGCAACGTCTTCGCATTCGCCCACCAGCATCCGCCGACGCGTCGCCCATGGGTATAATGATTCCTCAATCGAACGCCCACTCCGCCTATGACCAACAACGCGCAAACCACCGCCAAAAACCGATGCCACTGGGCCACCACCGACCTAAACATCCCCTACCACGACCAGGAATGGGGCGTGCCCTCACATAGCGACCGCCACCTCTTCGAAATGCTAATCCTCGAAGGCGCCCAAGCCGGCCTAAGCTGGGACACCGTCCTCAAGAAGCGCTCCCGCTACCAGCAAGTCTTCGGCTATTTCGATCCCGCAAAAGTAGCCCGCTACGACAAGAAAAAGGTTCGCGCCCTCCTCGCCGACCCCGGCATCATTCGCAATCGCCTGAAAATTTCCTCCACCATCGACAACGCGAGAGCCTTCCTGAAAATCCAGCAAGAATTTGGCACCTTCGACGCCTACCTCTGGCGCTTCGTGGGCGGCAAGCCCAAGCGCAACGCCTGGCAGCAACATCGCGCACTCCCCGCCAAAACCGTAGAATCCGACGCCCTCAGCAAAGACCTACAATCCCGCGGCTTCCGCTTCGTCGGCTCCACCATCTGCTACGCCTTCATGCAAGCCACCGGCATGGTCAACGACCACCTGGTCACCTGCTTCCGCTACTCCCAACTGTAGCCGCAAGTCCGTCGTCGTCTTTTCTTCTCGGCGCCCGCAGTGTCTCTGCGTCAAGCCTTCACACGACAATGCTAGTATCTAGCCGTGCAATCGCCCCCGGAAGCACCACAACTGTTTTTCGACCCCGCCGCATATCCCCGCACCCACACCTATTCGCGAAAAAATCTCATTTCCACCGGGTTATGCCTCGCAGTCGCAGATCTAATGATTGCGGGCGCCGTGTGGTTTCTTTTTCGTGGCCCTCAAACAATCGGTCAGAGGATTCTTCTCGCCGTCCTTTGTTTGGTTTTCGCGACTCTGAGCGCCGGTTCCATTCTCGATCTGCTCCGCCGACGCATCGTCCTCAACGCCGACACCATCGAATCCCACGGGCTCTTCTCGGTTCGCAAATTAGCCCGCAACGAAATCGCTGGCTATCGGACCATCCCCTCGCGATTGCAAATCGTGCCCTCCAGCACATCCAAGAAAAAACTTCATATCCCCACGTGTCTAACTTCGGACGAGTATTTCGACGCTTGGTTCGCCTCCTTCCCCGACCTCGACTTGGTCGAGCAATCCCAGTCCGTAGACCAACTCCTCTCCGACCGACGCTTTGGCGTAACCGAGGAGCAGCGCAGAGAAACCTTCATTCGCGCCCACTCTATTGCCAATGGGCTCAACGGGACCGCCCTCCTGGCTGCGCTTTGGGGATTCTTCTATCCCCATCCACCACGGCTGGTAGTCATCACCTGGATCGCCCTGCCAGCTCTATCACTGCTCTTATTGTCGTTTTCAAACGGCGTCTACGCCGTGTCCGGAGTGCCCAACGAAATTCGCCCCAGCGTTGTGGTGCCCGTGTTTCTTAGCCCAATGGTGATGTTCTTCAATCTCCGCGGTTCAAACTTTCTCCACCCGATGGATTTCTTGTTACCGGTGGTGATCGCCACGATAGCGATGACATTGATTCTCGTGAAAGCTGAACCTGTTGCCCGAAATCGTTTTTCCGTAGCGGCCTTGAGCTTTATGGTTTTAGCCCTCTGCTCCTGCGGGATGGTCGCCCAGGCCGACCGCTTGTTCGATCGCCACGCCCCGCAAACCTTCCACGCCCGCGTGCTCAACAAGGGCAGGGTGAGATCCGGCGACTTGCTCCTCGCCCCGTGGGGGCCAATCTCAGACACCAACGTCATCTCTGTAAACGGCAATCTCTTCAACGCCATCCCCGTGGGCCAAAGCGTCTGCATTCAACTGCACCCCGGCGCCCTGCATGTTCTGTGGTACCACCTCGCCCGGTGCCGCTAAAATAGTCACCCGCTTTTTTTCTCCGCGTCCTCTGTGTCTCGGCGTTAATTCTTTTTTAAATCTGATCCGCCGCTCGCCGCTGCAAAACGGAAAAATATCGTATTACGATATATAATGGTTTGACCAAGGGAAGTGTCGATCACGGCGCCAAAATAATATGAGCACCAAGCCCGGCCGCGCCAAACACGAGCAATCCGGAAGCCGTGCCCGAAGCCCCGGAAATTTTAGGCGACTTCACCGCCACCACATGCCTGTTGCCCATATCCGCCCTGGCCATTGCCATTGGCATAGTCGCGGCCTTCGTGGCCCTCGCGCTGCTCCGCCTGATCGGCCTCTTCACCAATCTCTTCTACATGCGCCATAAGCGCCAAGCATCCTTCCGTTGTGCCGCGCCGTTAAATCAATCGATGCCGAAAACACTGCGAATCTAGTCAGCAAACCCCACCCTGTCAAGGCGGAGGGCGCCCGCTGGCATAGTCGTTCGGCATCGCGTGTGTGGAGCGCCGTTCTAGCCAGCTAGTCCTTTAGCGTCACCGGAGGCCCGCTGGTCCGCTTCACTTTCAGTGCCACGCTCACCTCCACGCGATCGGCGATCTTGATGAAGGGTATCCCGCTGTTCATTCCATACTCCTTGCGATCGAACCCCATCGAGCCGGCTATTTGCAGATCGGCGGTGCCCCGTCCCGCAAGCGTCAACTCCAGCTTTTCGGGCCTGGACACGCCCCGAATCGTAAAGGTTCCGTCCACTTCAAATGTGTTCGCCCCAGTCTGAAGAATCTTCGTCGACTTAAACGTGATCAACGGATCCTGTTCGACATTGAAAAAGTCTTTGCCCTTCAACTTGCCATTCTTCAACCCACTCCCCGTATTGACGCTAGCCGCCTGAATCTCAATATCCAAAACTCCAGTCGCCAGATCGGTCGACGCAAACACCAGCGTA
>JBEKVU010000350.1:0-4975 GCA_049513775.1 Candidatus Acidiferrum sp. | reverse complement strand
AGGCGCGCGCGGCAATAGCGCTTCACCGCGGGATTCCAGCTAATCGCGTGGTAGCGCAGCCAGGTGGGAAGATAGATCGTTGGCACGTCGCCTTCGGTTAAACGCCAGCCGAACGGCGAGCGCTCGGAGCGAATGTTCGGACCGAGCGCCGCTAAATGCTTCTCTATGCCCCAATCGGCGGAGAGCACGGAAACTTGATGCCCGCGTTGCGCCAGCCGCTGCGCCAAAGCATGTACCTTCACCGGCGGGCCGCCGAATTCCAGAAATGGCGCGTAGGTTTCCGTGACGTTCAGGATTCGCATTGTTCGCGAAGGATTTTTTTCAGGGATTTGGCGAACACGCTGAAGCGAAATTGGCTTTCTACGCGCTCGCGCCCGCGCTCGCCCATTTTGCGGGCCAGCGCTGAATCGGAAAGCATCGTCTCGATGCACGTCGCGAGCTGTATGGCGTCGCCATGTTGCACCAGGTAACCCGTAACGCCATCTTGCACCACTTCGGGAGCGCCCCCATGCGCTCCCGCGATCACCGGTTTGCCAAACGCCATGGCCTCCAGATACACCAAACCGAAGCCCTCACCGTTGCTTGGCAAAGCAAAGATATCGCACGCGGCGTAGCAGGACGCCAATTCCGCGTAACTCACTTTGGTGAGAAAATGTACGTGCAGGGTAACGCCGTTTTTCCCCGCCAGGTCTTCCAGCCACGCCCGGTCGTCGCCTTCTCCCGCCAGCACGAGTTGCAGTTGGGGCCAGCGCGTCATCAGCCGGGGTAGCGCGGTGATCAGCGTGTCCATGCCCTTATAGCGCTCCGTCGCGAGCCAGCGGCCAACGGTAAAAATCACCTGACCGCCACGCGGAAAATTGGCCGGCAGCGGAGAACGCGCCTGCGCAACAAGCGTTTCAAACTGCGGATCGAGCGCCCACGGCAGTACCCGAACGCGCGCCGCGGGAATATCCTGCATCTCCATCACATGGTCAGCGGTGTTCTGACTCGGCGCGAGCACCAGGTCCGAGCGGCGCAGCGCGCGCCGCCGCAGTAGCGGCAGCGGCTGCCAGACCTCCACGCCGTGCGTGCATACCATGGTTTTCATGCGCGGGGCCACGACCTTCATGGCCTGGACCACCGGCGCGAGGTTGGGATGCGCGGCCAAAACCAGTTTGGCGTGACGGCGCGCCGCACGCACCGCCGTGGCCGCCAGCCGCGTTTTTCCGCGCTCGCATCCGGTAAACACAAATTCGCGATCGCCGACGTTCATCCGATGTAGCTCGCGCGAATCATTTAACGAAAGAAAACGGCACTCCATCCCTCGGCTGTCGGCAAACTCTTTCATCACCGCGGCGACGTGACGACCGGCGCGTTGCACGCCTCCGGCGGCGTCGAGTTCAGAAAAGAGACCAATTAGCACGCGCTGAGTCTGCCAAGCGCGACGACGGAACGCAAGAAAAACACGAATACAGAACACTGCGGCGTTAGGCGCTGGAGGCCCGAATTCGACGAAGATAAAATGGTTGGTTAATTCTGTGGCACTTGCCCGCGCCGCAATAATGGCACCAGATCGGTCATGCGCTCGAGGTAAAAATCCGCGGGGAACTTGGTAGGATCGTTGACGCCAAAGCCATAGTTCACGATGGCCGAGACGGTTCCCGCGTTACGCGCGGTCTGCACGTCCACTTCGGAGTCTCCAACCAGTAGCGCCTCGCCCGGCTGTACGGCGAGCTGTTCAAGAATCTGCCGCGCGCCAAGAGGATCGGGCTTCCGGGTAGCAAAACTGTCCCCGCCGCGAATCGCGCGGAAGTATTTCGCGAGTCCGAGCGATTCCAGAATCTGCGTGCTGGGCAGCAAAGGCTTGTTCGTCAGCACCGCCAGGGGCATCGAAGAAAGCTGTGCCAGGGCTTCCGGTACGCTCGGATATGCTCGCGTGTGGTTCAGCTTGTTGTGTTCGTAGTGCCGAAGAAATATCTGCAGCGCATGCACTTGTTCCACCTGGCTCGCGCCGGCGCCCAGCGCCCGCGCCACCAGCAACGCCGCGCCATGTCCGATAAATCCTGAAACCGTGGCTGAGGGAAGTTCCCCGCGCCCTAACTCGCGCAGCGTAGCATTGGTCGCGTCGATCAGATCCTGCTCAGAATCAATGAGCGTCCCATCCAGGTCAAAAATAATCGCTTGAATGTGCGAAAGGTCCATGCCCCATGATGCCTGTTCGCCTCCGGTTTTGAAATGCGCCCACAAAACCCGCGCTTTGTCCTCGTCTGCGGTTCTGTTACAATTAAGAGCTTCTAAACAGGTAATTTTATAGCGAAGCAGGAACAACTTATGGCTATGAAGTGCGAATTGTGCGGCAAAGGCCCGCAGTACGGCAACGTGGTGAGCCACGCGAACAATACCCGGCGTCGCCGCTGGAATCCGAACCTCAAGCGTGTGCGTGCGGCTGCCGGCCCGAACACCAAGAGCTTGCGTGTGTGCACGGCGTGCATTCGCGCCGGCAAAGTCAAGAAAGCCGCCTGAGCCTTTCATCTTGCGCTCCCTCCCCCTGAAACTGCGCTCGTCACGAGCCGTGCAAGGGTTGCGCCTCGTCGGCGCGTCGCTGCCTCTGGCCGCGTTGCTCGTGGTGTGCCTGGCGGGCTGCAATAAGCAATCGCAACACGCGCCCGACGTTTGGGCCACGGTAAACGGAAAAGAGATCAAGCGCGACGAAGTCGAAAAATATTACCGCACCCGTGTCAATCCCGAAGGCCCGCCGCCATCTCAGGAAGAAGCCCTGTCGCTCAAGCTCAACGTGCTTGACGAGCTGATCAACAACGAAATCCTGATCGAACGCGCCAAAAAGCTGAACCTCGAAGCCAGCGACGGCGAAGTGGAAGACAAATTCACCGAGCTCAAAAGCCCTTACACCGAAGACGAATTCCAGAAGCAGCTCAAAGACCGCAACGTTACCGTCGACGACCTAAAGGGCGACCTGCGCCGTCAACTCTCCATCCAGAAACTGCTGAATCGCGAAGTCGTAGCCAAAATTTCCATCACCGATCAGGACGTGGTCGATTTTTACAACGCCAACAAAGCCCAATTCAACGTTGCCGAGCCGCAATACCGCTTGGCGCAAATCGTTGTCACCCCGCGCAAGGAACCTCAAGTGCGCAATCGCAAGAATGACGACGCCACGAACGAGGCCGAAGCCCAGCGCAAAGTAAAGATGCTGATGGACCGGCTGAACAGCGGCGCGGACTTCGCGCAGCTCGCCATGGACTATTCCGAGGACATGAACTCGGCGGCCACTGGCGGCGACCTCGGTTACGTTCCCGAGTCGGCGCTAAACCACTCCGATCCTCAGCTGAAGAAAATCGTCCTGCAGCTGAAGCCCGGAGAAGTCAGCCAGCCGATTCAATTGAAAGATGGCGTGCGAATCCTGAAATTGATCACCCGCGAATCGCCTGGCCTGCGTGGCATTACCGATCCGCAGGTCCAACAAACCATTCGCGACACGCTGCGTAATCGCAAAGAGCAACTGCTGCGCTCCGCGTATCTGGCCACGGCGCGGGATGATGCCCGGGTAACCAACTACCTCGCTGAACAAATTATGGAAACCGCCGGAAAGCTGCAGGACAGCGGGAAACCAGCGACGGCAACTCCCGTTAGGCCCTAAGGCCTGACCGGCATTTGCCTCACTAGCCCTACTTCAATCCACCCACACCAGGACGTCTCCGGCGCTCACCGTCTCGCCTTCCTTCGCCACGATTTTTTCCACCGTGCCGCTTTTGGGCGAACGAATCTCGTTTTGCATCTTCATCGCTTCCACCACCACCAGCCCCTGTCCCAGCTCCACCCTATCGCCGGCTTTTACCAGAATCCTCACGATTTTTCCCGGCATCGGCGCGGCTACTTGCTGCCTGCCCTGAACCTCGAGCGCCCCATGGCGGCCGCGCCACTCTCGCGGGTCCAAGACTTCCGCGGTAAATTCTGCATGCGCGGATTGAATCCTTAAGTTCCCGTTCGGCAGAGGTGTCACGCGCAACTCGTAAGACTGGCCATCCAGCAAAATCGAAAAAGTGTGCGGCGCTACTTCGACGGCGTCCGCGTGCAGCGGGTTCCCGTCGACAATCGCCCGCCAAGTGTCGCCTTCGCGTTGCAGTCTGACGATGCGCGTCTCTTTGCCGCCGGAGCCGGTCAATACGATTTCGCGTTTCATGGCCGCCGGTCCACCTGGTCCTCACGGCCCGCGGATTTCCACCGCGATTTCTCTTCCAGGGCATCCGGCCCGGCAGATTTGGCGTCTTGTGTTGCTTGCCACATCGCCGCCGCCACCGCCGCCGCATCGAGTTCCGATGAGCTTTCTTTCCCGACTAAACCCGGCCGCCGCAGCAGTTCGTCGAGCCACGTGGTATGAATCTCCGACCGCAGAAAGTCCGGCTCGCTCAAAATCCGCCGGAACAAACCCACGTTCGTCTTGATCCCCGTGATCGTGTATTCCTCGAGCGCCCGCCGCAGCCGCGCGATCGCTTCTTCGCGGCTGTTGCCCCACGCGATTAATTTCCCGAGCAGCGGGTCGTAATCGTTCGGCACCGTCCAGCCTTCGTAGATCCCTTCATCGAGGCGAATTCCCGGTCCGCTAGGCACCGTGCGCGACAGAATCTTTCCCGGCGACGGAAAAAAATTATTCTCCGGGTCTTCCGCGTACAGCCGCACCTCCATCGCATGACCGCGCGGCGTCAGCGTCTCCCACGCGAAGGGCAACCGGTGCCCCGCGGCGATGGCGATCTGCAATTTTACCAGGTCCAGCCCGGTCACTTGCTCGGTAACCGGATGCTCCACTTGCAGCCGGGTATTCACTTCCAAAAAATAAAAATTAGACTGGGCGTCCACCAAAAATTCCACCGTGCCCGCGTTTACGTAGCGCCCCGCCCGTGCCAAACGCACCGCCGCTTCGCCCATCTTTTTGCGCAAATCCGGCGTTACGATCGGCGAGGGCGCTTCCCCCACCACT
>JBEKVU010000349.1:0-5008 GCA_049513775.1 Candidatus Acidiferrum sp. | reverse complement strand
TTGATATTCCTTAAGCGGAACTCCCGGATGATCGAGGGCGTGGTGCGCGAGATAACGCAGCAGCTTGCACAGGGATTCGGAGCCATGTAGCGCGTGGCTAGCGGTAAGCCTATCGATTTCGGACAGGACCTGGGTCTTGGCGAGCATTCCCCACCCCGGTAACAGCTGTGTAACAGGAGCCTAGCAAGGTCTACAACTAACTGCAAGCGCGTGGCTTACGAAATGTAACGGTATCAGACGCAGTGAGACTTACGGTCGCCATCAAAATATTGATAAGACGCATCATCATAATTGTTTCACGGTAGTAAATAGTGGTTTTGCACTAGCCTGCTTTGGGTCGGCTCGTGGGGGAGCCGGCCGGTTCGCAAGAAACGAAGTTCGAGTGGGTTGTTCAGGAGGGGTGAATGTCTAGGCACGTAGTGGTGGGTTTGCTCGTTGTGTTGTCAGTGTGTTTCTTGTTCAGCGCTCCTGCCGCGATGGGGCAGTCGGTTTACGGCGGCATCGTTGGAACGGTCACGGACGCGCAGGGCGCGGGGGTGGCTGGGGCGAAGGTCACAGTAACGTCCACCACTAAAGGAACCACGCAGGAAACCACAACCAACGAGAGCGGCAACTATACCGTCACGCACCTAATTCCAGACACCTATAGCGTTAAGGTCGAGGCTATTGGCTTCAAGTCCTATGACGTTGCCTCGGTGCTGGTTTCGGCGGACGAAAACCCCAAAGTCGACGCCCAGATGTCCGTTGGCGAAGTTACACAGACCGTGGAGGTCACGACAGAAGTACCGCAGCTAAAGACGGAAGGGTCCGATGTGGCAATCGAGTTCAACGCGAAATACGTGGAAGACCTCCCGCTGCTCAACAGAAATTTCACCAACCTCGAGTTGCTGTCGCCCGGAACGCAGAAGATCGTTGGCTGGAGCCACGCGGCCACAGAAAACCCTCAGGGAAGCCAGCAGATTTTCGTAGATGGCCAGCATTTTAGTGGAACGTCGTTCATCTTGGACGGCACGGATAACCAAGATGCGATTCTTGGAATTATCGTCGTCAACCCCAATCTGGACGCCATTCAAGAGACGAAAATCGCGCTTCAGAATTACAATGCTGAGTTCGGCAAGGCCATCGCGGGTGTAATCACCGTGCAAACCAAGTCGGGAACGAACGAGATTCACGGGACGGGATTCTACGATTACCGCGGCAGCGATCAGCAGGCCCGTGATCCTTTCACGCAATTTGGGACGCTCCCGAACGCTACTTATAAGGACTTCGGTATCTCGGCTGGCGCCCCCATCATCAAGGACAAGCTCTTCATCTTCGGTGACTATCAAGGCGTGCGCCAGGTAAGCGGGTTGTCTGACCAGGCCACGATTCCTACCGCGGAAGTGATCAGTACCTGTAATCCACTGACGAATGCGGCGAGCGCCACACCCGGATTCTGCGATTTGAGCCAGTATCTCGGTTCGGTGCAGGGCGGGGGACAAGTCTACAACCCCAACACCGGCAATGCGCTCACCGGCGCCGGTCGGACCCCATTCGCCGGCAACTTGATTCCCATAGGCATGATCTCATCACAGGCAGCCAATATCCTGGCGGACTATCCGGCCCCCACGGCTGCTGGGATCACCAACAACTTTGTGGGCTCGGGTTCGGGTAACTTCAGCCAGAACGCCTTCGATATTCGCGTAGACTACAACGCGCCGCATGGCTATCAAGTTTTCGGCCGTTATAGTCAAGACTACTTCAACATCAGCGGCGGCCCTTCCTTGGGCAAGCTGGACGGTGAAGGTTTCGGGCAAGGTGGATTGGACGGGGAGTCTAGAGTTCACAATTACAGCTTGGCGACCGGCTTCGACAAAGCGTTAGGAGCGACGTGGCTGACCGACTTGCGCTTCGGGTACTTCAAGTACAATCCGCAGGATCAATACTTGGACCAAGGAGAGAGCCCGGCGACCGCTTTCGGCATTCCTGGCCTGAATCTCGGTACGCTGCAAACGGGTGGAGAGCCTTCCATTTTCTTCAACTTTAACGGCACCCAAAACGTTCCGTTCTCGGCTATTGGTGATGGCTTGAACGTCGGTCGCTGCAACTGCCCGCTGATCGAAAGCGAACAGCAGTTCCAGATTGTCAACAACTGGACGAAGATCAAGGGCAACCACACCATCAAGTTTGGCGCGGACATCCGGTACGCGGAAAACTTGCGTGTCCCCAGCGACAACAACCGCACTGGTATTCTCAACTTCGATTCCGACGGCACGGCTCTCGACAGCAATGGGGGGCTCAGCTTGGCCACCTTTTTGCTCGGCAACGTGACCTCGTTCAACCGCTTTGTGAGCACCAGCGTCAGCGCTGCGGAGCGACAGAAGCGCTACTTCTTCTATGGGCAGGATACCTGGCGCGTGACCACAAAGTTTGTGTTCAATTATGGACTGCGCTGGGAGATCTACACGCCGGAAAACGTCAATGCTAAAGGCAACGGTGGTTTTGCCAATCTGGATGAGGGCGTGATTAACGTCGCGGGCTTCGATGGCGTGAACCTGAGTGGAAACGTCCGAAGTGACTATAAAGCATTCGCTCCACGTCTCGGAATTGCATACCAGTACGATCCGAAGACGGTCGTGCGTGTCGGCTACGGCCGCAGCTTCGACATCGGTGTGTTTGGTTCGAACTTCGGCCACGTGGTGACCCAGAACCTGCCGGTTTTGGCCAACCAATCGATTGCTGATTCCAACATCAACCCGAACGCGACGAATAACGTCTCGCCGGTCTTTACTCTGGCGCAGGGGCCGCCGGCCTTTAACTTCGCAAACGTTCTCTCGGATATCTCGCCCACCGGCACGTTGCCTCTGTTGGGACCTGATGGCACATCGGGCTCGCGAATTCGCCCCACGATACAACGGCTACCGACCGTGGATGCGTGGAATGCCACGGTCCAGCGACAGGTAACACCCACAATTTCCGTGGAAATCGCTTACGTCGGGAATAAGGGTACGCACGTATTCAATCCTAGCGGCCCCTCGTATAACCCCAATGAGCCTGCCGTTGGAGATGGAACAAATCTCGTAACGTGCTCGGTGGCCGCGAATCCATGTCCATCGGCGGACCTAACTCTTGGAGGATTCAATCCTTTCGTGCCGGTAAACAACCGACGCAAGTATTTTCTGAATGGCATACCTGCGTTCACTTATCCGGGCTCTACGTTTACGACACCAGGTGGAGCAGTGCTTCCAACGCCTCCATGCTGCGCGGTGGACTTAACCTATTTCGGTAATGATGCCAGCACGAACTACAATTCACTACAGGCCAAAGTAGAGAAGCGCTTCGCGAACGGCTTGCAGTTCATCGCACATTTTACCTTCTCTCACTCGAACGCTTTCGACCAGGGTTACTATGACGTGAATCCTCGGCTCGCGTACGGACCCGACCAGTACAACCGCGATAAGGTGTTCGTACTCAACTCCGTCTACGAATTGCCGTTCGGGCGCGGGAAGCACTTCCTCAGCGATGCCAGCCGAGCATTAGACTACGTGATCGGCGGTTGGCAGGTGACTAACACCTTCAACTACAGCAGCGGTTTGCCTTGGACGGCGTCCATTGGTGATTGCGGTGAGATCACCGGAGGGATTGGGCCGTGCCGCCCGAATCTCACCGGCAAGAATTTCCAAGTGGGCGCGCGCAAAGTCAACGGCGTCTGGGTGGAGTTCGTGCCTGTCCCGTCACTCAGTACGGCGAGCGAATTGACGCCCGCTGATGTAGGAACAGACGCTTGCACTCTCGCGCGGCCCGTAGAGGGTGCTTTCTCGCTACCAGCGTGTGGCGCTATCGGCAACGCAGGGTTCGACACCTTCACTGGTCCGAACACGTTTTTCTCAGACCTATCGCTGACGAAGAATTTCAGGATCACCGAGCGCATTAACGCAAAATTCCGCTTTGATGCCTACAACGTGTTCAACCACGTAAATCTGGGCTTCAATTCGAACCAAGGTAACACCTGCATCGACTGCGCAGGTCCCTCGGCGGGCGGCAATGCCGGCCAAATCACGGACATCGAGGCGGATGGCTCGCCAGGCTCTCCGACCGGTATGCGCCAACTGCAATTTGGTTTGCGCGTGACTTTTTAACCCCAAAGCGACGACCACCCCACACCCCAACGGGGAGCCCTCACGGGCTCCCCGTTTTTTATGCTCTAATCTCGTTGTTCGTGGTGAAGGATTTTTTGCCGTGGAGTCTAATGTTGAGACGAAAGCCGACCGCGCAGCCCGCCCCCTCTGGGCGGCGCTGATTCTTGCTTGCTTTGCGCTTCCAGCATTTGCCCAAACGCCGCCGCCAGAGCCGCCAAGCGCCCCGGCCATCAGCACGCCGGCGCCTCGCGTTGCTTCCGACGCCGCTGCCGGAGACTTTGCTGCGGCGCGGCACCTTTTGCAAGTCGGCAAGTTTGACGAAGCCATCGCGCAACTCCTCGATCTGCAATCGAAAAACCCCGCGACGCCGGGACTGGCGCGCGAGCTTGGTGTTGCGTATTACAAGAAAGGCGAATTTCTAAGCGCCGCGAAATATCTTGCCACTGCGCAAAGCGAAAATCACAACGACGAGGAAGCGACGCAGCTGCTTGGACTCTCCTACTACCTTGCAGGCCGGCCGGCGCAGGCCATTCCGCAGCTCGAAAAGGTGCAGACTTGGTACGCCTCGGCAAATGTCGACGCCGCGTACATTTTGGGAATCTGCTACATCCAGAGCAAGGACTATCCACATGCGCGGCAAGCTTTTGCCAAGATGTTTAGTGTTGGCCCGGACTCCGCGGCCAGCTACCTTTTCACCGCCCGCATGCTGCTCCGGCAGGATTTCGGGCCGGTAGCCGAGGAATATGCCAACAAGGCCGCAAGCCTCGACCCCAAGCTGCCGCTGGCGCACGAACTGCTCGGAGAGCTCTACCTCTATCAGTCCAAAATTCCCGAGGCCATCGCACAGTTTCAGGCTGAACTCGGGATCAACCCCGGCTTCGCCGCCGCCT
>JBEKVU010000348.1:0-5010 GCA_049513775.1 Candidatus Acidiferrum sp. | reverse complement strand
CGCTGCGCGGCGACGGTGAGGTTCCTACGCAAATTGTGGCGGCGGCCGAGCAACGTCGCGCGCTGGCCGCGGTGCTCGCCACGGTCAAGCCCGAAGTATTGGCGCTCCCCGAACCGCTGCTGAAAATAATTCCCCCGCGCCCGCCGGACTTCGAACGCGGCCGGGAACATTTCAAAATTCACACCAGCCCGGCATTCGACGCCTTAGCGCCCGCCGAAGCGGCTGCGCAGCAATCGCTGCAGTTCCTGTTCGATCCTCAGCGCGCGGCGCGTCTCGTGGAGTTCCACGCGCGCAATGCGGACAACCCCAGGCTGGAGGAAGTTTTCGACGCGATTCTTGAGGCCACCTGGAAGGCGCCGCACGGTGACGGATACAGGCAGCAGATCGCCATGGTCGTCGACAACATTGCGCTTTACGATTTGATGGCCCTCGCCGCGAACGAGCAAGCCACAGACGAAGTCCGCGCCATCGCCAGCTTCGAACTGCATCTGCTGAAAGATTGGCTGACTGCGCAGACCGCGGCGGCCGGCACAAACTTTCCCGAACGCGCGCATCTTTTTTATGCGGCGCGGCAGATCGAGCAATTCGAGAAAGATCCGAAGCACATTACCGTGCCGCCGCCGCCACCACCGCCCGACGGCTCGCCCATCGGCGCATCAGTCGCCGCCGACGAAGATTGAAGCTAACATTTAGCGATGCTTCTGGAATCGCGCGTCCCAAACCCTACGACGGAATCCGAGGCTGTCGCGCTGGCGCGTGACTTTTATGAATTGGCAGTCTCAGCGAAGGCCTTGCCCGGTGAATACGACGACAATTTTCTGCTAACCGCCGCCGAGCAACGCCAATTCGTTCTGAAGGTGATGCATCCCGCCCGCGAACGCTCGTTCATCGAGATGCAAACGAGCGCCCTTGAACATCTGGCAAGAAATCTTCCGCATCGTGAGCTTCCGCGGGTGATGCCCGCGAGTAATGGCGAGCGATTTACCACGATCACTGATGAGAGGGACGACCAACGCTTCGTCTGGATGCTGAGCTACATCGACGGCGTAACCCTGGCCGAGGCGCATCCGCACCCGCCGGAGCTGCTCGAAAGTGTCGGACAACTTTTGGGAGAGATGGATGCCGCGCTGGCCGACTTCGACCATTTAGCAGCGCATCGCGAATTGAAATGGGATTCCGCACGCGCCGATTGGATTGCCGGCCATCTTAGCGGGCTCGCGAAGGATACTGAGCGGGCGCTGGTTGGAAAGTTTCTCGCGCTGTATCAATTCGAGGTCGCTCCCGTATTACTACGCACCCGTCGCAGTGTGATTTATGGGGATGCCAACGACCACAACGTGTTGGTCACCGCGCCCTGGCCGCAACCGCGACGCGCGAAAGCGCTGATCGATTTTGGCGATATGCACCACACCATCACCGTTTCCGAGCCGGCCGTCGCAGCGGCGTACGCGCTTCTTGGGAAGGACGACCCGCTCCAAGCGGCCCGGGCGATCGTTTCAGGCTACCATCGCGCGCACCCGCTGCAAGAATCTGAGATCGCAATTCTGTTTCCGTTGATCGCCATGCGTCTGGCCGTGAGCGTGGTGATCAGCGCACAGCGCAAACAGGTTCGCCCCGATGATCCGTACACGACGATCAGCGAAGCCCCGGCGTGGGAAGCCCTGGAGCGGTTGGACAAAATAAATCCTCGCTTCGCGCACTATACCTTCCGCGACGCCTGCGGCTTTCCGCCCGCGCCGAAATTAGCCGCGATCGTCGGCTATCTGAAAAAAAGCTCGCCACATGCCGCGGCAATACTCGATGTCGACCCGCGCAGCGCCCCAGTGCATGTTTTTGACCTCAGCGTCTCGAGCAGCTTTCTCGGCGCGGACCCCCACAAGGCCGAGTGCGCAACGCTGAGCGCCGCGATTACCGCCGAACTGCAGCGCGCCAACGCGGCCATCGGCATCGGGCGTTATGACGAGCCTCGCCCGCTCTATACTTCTCCGCGATTCCAATCCTCGGAAAATCCCGTTGAGGAGAGCCGCAGCATACATCTCGGCCTGGATCTTTTCGCGCAGCCAGGCACCCCGGTGCGCGCTCCACTAGCCGCCACAGTGGAAGCTTTTGCGAACAACGCGCAACATCTCGACTACGGGCCGGTCGTAATTCTCAAGCATACCCCCAGCCCCGGGGCGACGGACGCCAAAGAAGCCTTCTACACGCTCTATGGCCATCTAACCACTGATTCTTTAAAGGGACTGAAAATCGGTCAGCAAATCGATGCGGGAGAGAGATTCGCCGCCCTCGGCAACTCTCAGGAAAACGGCGGCTGGCCTCCGCACCTGCACTTTCAAATCATCATTGATCTGCTCGATCTCGGCACCGATTTTCCCGGTGTGGCGTCGGCGTCGCAGCGCAACCTCTGGAAGAGTTTGTCTCCCGATCCGAATTTGTTGCTGAGCATTCCAGGAAAATATTT
Source organism: Candidatus Acidiferrum sp. (assembly GCA_049513775.1). Lineage (GTDB taxonomy): Bacteria > Acidobacteriota > Terriglobia > Acidiferrales > UBA7541 > Acidiferrum. The sequence continues at coordinate 2,549 of JBEKVU010000348.1, read as the reverse complement.
CCCAGCATCCGAGCCGACACGCGATGAAACGTTGCTCGTGCGGAAGAGGTCGCTGGGAGCAAATCTCAGCCTTTCGTACGACCGTCCGCTGAAAATCGTGCGCGGCTGGAAGCAATATCTCTACGATGACACGGGCCGCGCCTACCTCGACGTTTACAACAACGTGCCCTTAGTCGGCCACAGCCACCCGCGTGTGGTTCACGCCGCGCAACAGCAGCTCGCGCTTCTCAATACCAATACGCGCTATCTGCATGACAATGCCACGCGCTACGCCGAACGCCTCACGCAACTTTTACCCGCTCCACTCCGCGTATGCTTCTTTGTAAACTCCGGCAGCGAAGCCAACGAACTGGCATTACGCTTGGCTCGCGCGCATACCCGTCGCGAAGACATCGTCGTTCTCGACCACGCCTACCACGGGCACACATCCACGCTGATCGACATCAGCCCCTACAAATTCAATGGCCCAGGCGGCAGTGGCAGAAAACCATGGGTTCACGTCGCTCCGCTGCCCGACGATTATCGCGGCTTGTACCGCCGCGACGATCCCGACGCTGGCTCAAAATACGTTCAAACGGTGGCGAAAATAATTTCAGAAGCCAAGGTGAGCAAACGCGACGTTGCAGCCTTCATCGCCGAGACGCTTCCCAGCGTCGGCGGGCAGATTGTTTTGCCCAAAAATTATTTAGCTGAAGCTTACAAGCACGTTAGGGCTGCCAGCGGCGTTTGTATTGCCGACGAAGTGCAAGTCGGCTTCGGTCGCCTCGGCACAAAGTTCTGGGGCTTCGAAACGCAAGGAGCTGTGCCGGACATCGTGGTCCTCGGCAAACCCATTGGCAACGCGTTTCCTCTAGCTGCGGTAGTCACGACACCGGAAATAGCTGCGTCATTCGCCAACGGCATGGAGTTTTTCAGCACTTTCGGCGGCAACCCGGTGGCCTGCGGAGTGGGCTTGACGGTTCTTGATGTGCTCGAAGAAGAGCACCTGCAAGAAAACGCGCTGCACGTCGGAAATCATTTGAAGAAATCTTTACAATCCTTGCAGGAAAAGCACCTCTTGATCGGTGACGTCCGTGGTTTGGGCCTTTTCCTGGGAGTGGACTTCGTGTTGAACCGCGAGACCCGCGCCCCAGCCCCGCAACAGGCCAGCTATATCGTCAATCGTCTCCGCGACCGCGGCATCCTCACGGGCACCGACGGCCCGCACCACAACGTCCTAAAATTGCGCCCCCCGCTTAACTTCACGAGCGAAGATGCCGATTTGTTTGTAGCCACCCTCGATGCGGTTCTCGGTGAAGATCCCGCGCAGTAATACCGGGCGCGGCATGTCGGTCCCTGCGAGATTTTCCTTATCCGCCGCTTAACAAGTCAATAAGTAGCCGCATGCCCTGCCAAGCCATGCCGCTGGACTCTTCCCTCTCCTGGCTCGCGACGACGCTCACCCCCGGCTTGGCCTCGCGCCTCAGCTCGCGACTATTGCGCGGCTTCGAATCCCCGGAAGGCAACTTTCGCGCCACGCTGCCGCAACTCGGATCCTCTAACCTGCCGCCGCCCGTCGCGCAAGAGCAGCGCAATCTCATGGCTTCCGAAGCCCTGAACAAATCCGAAAAAACCATTTTCCTACTGCTCGACATCGATGCCCCCACACCCAGGGACGACGTCGTCGAGCGCTCCGGGTTGCACTCTTCGGAGGTTCTCGCTACGCTTTTCAATCTGGAGATGAAATCCATGGTTCGCCAGTGGCCTGGCAAGCGGTTCAGTAAGGTCATGCTATAAAAGCACATAGCAGCCAAATTGTGTGTTCTCAACACGCTTAGCCGCGCAAAGAATGAATCTTCTGCGGCAATCGCTGCATCCTTATTGGTTAGCGTTCAGGACACAGGCCCCGCGTTCCGCTCGCTGGTAATGAACATTTAGAGGATACAACTGCAAGATGGCCCGTTCGCTCGTCATCGTCGAATCGCCCGCCAAGGCGAAGACTATCAATAAGTATCTCGGCCGCGACTATACCGTCAAAGCCTCGATAGGCCACGTCATGGACCTGCCGAAAAAGGATATCGGTTTGCGTCTGCCTGGCGAAGATCCTTCCGGCCGTAAAAAGCGCAAGCCGAAAAAGGGCTCGCGCAAAGCGCAAATCGTTTACACCAAAAAGCGTATCGAGCTGGACGACGCCAAAATTTTCGAGCCCACGCTGCAAATCATCGCCGGCAAAGGAAAGGTCATCAACGATCTTCGCAAAGCCGCGGCCACCGCGGACGCTGTGTATCTTGCGGGTGACCCGGACCGCGAGGGTGAAGCTATCTCCGCGCACCTTGCCCTCGTGCTCTCCAAGCCCGAGCGCTACGTGGAAGCTGAAGCCTCCGGACGCGTCAAGGCCAAAGCCAAGGACGGAGAAAAAGAACCCGAGCCGGCCCTCGATAAAAATGGCAAGCCCAAGAAGAAATACAAATCGAAGTGGGCGCCCGAGCCGCTGCAGATGGACATTCCGGCGACCGATCCCAAGAAAATTTTTCGCGTGACGTTTAACGAGATCACCCCCAAAGCCATCC
>JBEKVU010000347.1:0-5020 GCA_049513775.1 Candidatus Acidiferrum sp. | reverse complement strand
GGGTCACGCGCTGTTGCTCGATTGTCGTTCGCTTGCGTTTCAGTTTGTCGCGTTGCCGCCCAGGATGCAGCTGGTCATTTCGAATACCATGGTGAAGCATGAAATCGCCGCCAGTGGATATAACGCCCGCCGCGCTGAGTGTGAAGAGGGCGTGCGCCGCCTGGGCGAAGTGCTGCCTGAAGTGCGCGCATTGCGGGACGTGACGCTGGCGCAGCTGGAAGAACACCGTGGCCGCATGACGGACACCATCTATCGTCGCTGCCGACACGTTATCACGGAGAATGCGCGTGTGCTGCAAACTGCTTCCGCATTTCAAAGCGGAAAAGTCGGCGAGCTTCGCCAACTCATGAGCGATTCTCACCGCAGCCTTCGCGACGACTTCGAGGTGAGCTGCAGCGAATTGGATACCATGGTGGAGATCGCGTCGCGTCAGGCTGGTGTCTACGGAGCGCGCATGACTGGTGGAGGTTTTGGCGGATCCACGATTAATCTGGTCGACGCGAGTGAAACGGTCGAATTTCGCCGCCGCGTCGCCGCAGAATATGAGTCGGCGACGGGGATGCGTCCCGACATTTACGTTTGCGAGACTTCTTCGGGCGTGGGGGCGGTTCGATTGAGCGATGCAGAGTGTGGCGAAGGATCGCAGGGTCCGGAAGGGCGTCCCTAATGAGCTTCACGGAGCTGCAGCGGATTCCTCATCGCCGATTCAATCCGCTTACGCGTGAGTGGCTGCTGGTTTCACCTCATCGGACTGACCGCCCATGGCTGGGTAAAACTGAAAAGCTGCCATCTACCGATCAGCCGGAATACGATCCCAACTGTTATCTGTGTCCCGGAAACGAACGTGCCGGCGGGCAGCGCAATGCGAAGTACCGCGGCACATTTATTTTCGATAACGATTATCCAGCGCTGCTTCCCGATGTTCCGAGTCTTGAAATGAATGAGTGTGGTCTGCTCGTGGCTCGCTCAGAGGCGGGCATCTGTCGGGTAGTGTGTTTTTCTCCTCGACATGACCTCACGCTTTCGCGAATGTCCCTGGCGGGAATCCGAGAGGTCGTTGATGTGTGGACGACGCAGTTTCAATGGTTTGAGAAAGCCGGATGGAAATACGTGCAAATATTTGAGAATCGCGGCGCCTCGATGGGCGCCAGCAATCCTCATCCGCATTGCCAGATTTGGGCGAATGCGTCAGTTCCCAATATTCCTGAGAGGGAACTGGAATCTTTTCAAGAATACAACCGTCGAGGTAAGGGTTGTTTGTTGTGCGATTATCTGGAACTTGAGGTCCGGCGCGACGAACGTATTGTTTGCCAGAATGACGGTTTCGTCGCACTGATTCCGTTCTGGGCGGTGTGGCCTTTCGAGACGATGATCCTCAGCAAGCGACACCTGTCGGCTTTGGATGAGCTCGCAACGCTCGAACGCGATTTACTAGCAGACATTCTTCGCCGCACTACGATCCGCTACGACAATCTGTTCGAAACCGCTTTTCCGTACTCCATGGGATTTCATCAGCGGCCCACGGATGGCCTCCCACATCCCGAGTGGCATTTTCACGGGCACTACTATCCTCCGCTGTTACGCTCCGCGACGGTTCAGAAGTTTATGGTCGGCTATGAAATGTTGGGCTCGCCGCAACGCGACATCACGCCGGAGGGCGCGGCTGCCTTGCTTGCGGAAGCCGGCGAGATTCACTATTTGGACCGCAACAAACAGGGCGCAGAGCGGATTGTAGGAAAATAGTCCGCCACAAGACGCAACCCGAATGCCGTAAATATTTTCGCGATGTACCGGGGAGAAGCCCGATGGTGTTATCTGAGAAAGCCGTGCCACTGAAGATCAGACCGAAAGCCGGTTGTCGCTGGGATGTAGTGAGCCTCGGAGAAGTGATGCTGCGCTTCGATCCGGGAGAATACAGAATCTGGACGACGCGCAGCTTTAGAGTGAGCGAAGGAGGCGGGGAATATAATGTCGCGCGCGGATTGCAGCGCTGCTTTGGATTGGAAACGGCGATCGTAACGGCGTTGGCGAAGAATCCCGTTGGCGAGCTTTTGCAGGATCTGATTCGCCAGGGAGGAGTGGACTCGTCACTGATTCGGTGGGAAAGCTATGACGGAGTGGGTCGCACGGTGCGCAACGGACTCAACTTTACCGAACGCGGATTCGGGGTGCGCCCCGCTTTGGGTTGCTCGGACCGGGGTCACACTGCGGTGGCGGCCCTCAAACCGGGTGAGATTGATTGGGAGTCGATCTTCGGCGCGCACGGCGCGCGATGGTTTCATACGGGGGGCATATTTTGCGCTTTGTCTGAATCGACAGCCGAAGTGGCGCTCGAGGCTGTGCATGTGGCGCGGAAACATGGCGTGACGGTTTCCTACGATCTGAATTATCGCGAATCGCTGTGGAAGTCCTTTGGGGGGAAAAAGCGCGCGCAGGAAATCAATCGCCGTGTTGCGCCATTCGTCGACGTTATGCTGGGCAACGAAGAAGATTTTTCCGCCGCGCTGGGGTACGAGGTGCCCGGAGTGGACGACAATCTTTCCGCCCTCGACCCGCACGCTTTTCGCCAAATGATCGATCAGGTGGTCAAGGATTATCCCTTCAAAGTCGTAGCCACCACGTTGCGCAAAGCCACCACGGCAACAAGAAACGATTGGGGGGCTATCTGCTATTGCGACGGTACTTTTTTTCAGGCCCCCAACCGCGACAATCTGGAAATTTTGGATCGCGTGGGCGGTGGCGACTCTTTCGCCTCCGGCTTGATTTACGGATTTCTTTCCGGCAAGGATCCGCAGTGGGCGGTGGAGTGCGGCGCCGCGCACGGTGCGCTGGCGATGACCACGCCTGGGGACACGACCATGGCCACGCTGGCCGAGGTGCTTCAAGTGATGAAGGGCACCGGGGCGCGGATCGCGCGCTGAAGGTGCGCCTTTAGAGTTTCTGCAGCACGATGAGTTCGATGGCATCCGGCGGCAGCGCGTTTGAGAACGTGACGCGTCCGCCGCGCAATTCCTTTTCCTCCACCAGGTCGAGATTCTGCGTTTTGCTGATGCGGTAACACTTTATGCGGAACGGCTTGTTGCCCCAGGGCAAGTTGTCGATGGTCAGATTGTAGCCTGCGTTATCGTGATAGACGATGTCTGTTCTCTGCGGCAGAGATTTAATTTTGGAGAAGTCCAAGTTGGGCGGGAATGTTTTCATGACCTCCGCCGGTATTTGCATCGCGTGCAGCTTAGCGGCGTCGGGGATCGCGTAATTGCTGATCAATAGCTGCAAAGTGTTTCCGTCCGCGGAACGTCCGGCGAGCGCGGCAAAACCAAAAGTGTCCGGGCCCGTAACCGCTACGCGCTGTGGGGTGTCGAGCATTTTTCCCATGGCTTTGAACGCGTAGGCCGTTTTGAAAGGCTTCCCCTGTAGATCGAAAAGTCCCATCCAGGCGCCATCGCCGCGATAGAAATGCGCGTGATCGATCGGAGCATCTTGAAAATAACTCAGCACGGCGCCAATGAAGGCGGCGTTCTCTTCGCCGCGCAGGCGTAACTTTTCACCTTCGGTAAAGTCTGGAGTGAGATTCCACTCGGAGAGAATGCTTTCGGCCTTCGGAAATCCATGGGCATCGAGAAGTTCGCGAATTAATTTCGCAAGGCGCACTGAATCGTACGGATCGGCGGAAGAGTCTGCGTAGGTATGCCAGGAGTAAAAGTCGAGTGGCACATGATGCATAGCACAATAATCAATAAACCCTTCGCGATACGGGCCGCCGTCGTACGGCAGAGCCTTGGCGACTCCGCCGACCCTTAGCGCAGGGTCCGTAGATTTCAGCGCTCGCGCAGTCTTTTCGTACAGTGCATAAAACTGCTCTGGCGTTCCACTCCAGAACAGCAGTTCCGGTTCATTCCAAAATTCCCAATATCGAATGTTGTAGTGAAATCCATGCGCCCAACCTTGGTTGTAGTGCAAGGCGATGTGTTTCACCACGCTGGCATATTTGTCGAAGTCCGGCGGAGGCTCGACGTTGGCGCCAAAGCTGCGCCCGATACGATAGTAGACTTCGGCGCCGGCGGCATGAATCGCTGACATCATTTCGTCACTCGCAGCGAAATGATAGCTCTCCGGTTTTTCCGGATCGGCGCTCCAATCAGGAAAAATAATGTCAGCGTTTCCGGCCTTCACCACGCCGGCGCGTTGTGCCGCGTCGGGAATAAGCCAGGTAAGAAGCGGATCGTTCATATCGAAGCGCGAATCGATCTCTGTCGGCCCCATGGAATCGTGCGTTCGCACCTGGTCGATGCGCAAATTTCGATATTGTTCGATGAGACTAGGCAGTCCGGCCATCACCGGACGTGGCGGTCCGTTCAGGCCTTGAAACGAGCGAATTTCACCAGTGACGTTGCCGGCGTCCACGTGCAACGTGCGGAATCCGGAGTCGGCGCTTTCCTGGCCATATGCCGCGGTGCACAGCAGCAGAACGCCGATACAGTATCCGAACAGGTTTCTCATGAGCGTTCTCCCAAGAAATAGACGGCACGGCCTAGGCAATCTCGAGCGTTTTGTCCTTCGTCCAGAATTTACTGATCTCTTCGAGTGAACGGCCTTTGGTTTCGGGAACTAGCCAACCGACAAGAAGAAGCGTCAACAAAGCGCCCCCGCTGAACAGCCAAAAGGTGCCGTCCGACCCCAGATGCTGTTGCATCAGTGGGAACAATTGATTGCCCGCATAGCCCACCAGCCACAGCCCGGTGGTGGCGATGGACATGCCGCGCCCGCGAACCTTAGTGGGATAAATTTCCGAGATGATGACCCAGCAGGCTACGCCGTTGCCAAAAGCATGCCCGGCTACGAAGCTCATCACGAGGATCAGGATGGCCACGCCGCTGCCGTGGACGTGATAAATCCAACCGACCATCGCAAACGACAAACATTGGAGCGTGGTGCCGACGAGAATCAGCGTTTTACGTCCCGCGCGGTCCACCAGCCAGAGCGCCAGGAGGGTAAAGACCAGGTTCACCACGCTTACGAG
>JBEKVU010000346.1:0-8510 GCA_049513775.1 Candidatus Acidiferrum sp. | reverse complement strand
TGGAGAGCCAAGGCCGTTATTTGGCGGGGCGGCTGGAGGCGATGAAGCAGAAGTATCGTTGCGTCGGCGATGTGCGGTACAAGGGCCTTTTCAGCGTGCTCGAACTGGTGAAAGATAAAGCTACGCGCGAGCCGCTCGCCCCGTTCAATGGCAGCAGCCCGGAGATGACCAAGCTCGCCGCCCATTTAAAGAGCAAACATCTTTATGCGTTCAGTCGATTCAATATGTTGTGGGTGTGCCCGCCACTGATCATTAGCACGGAAGAACTACGCGAAGGCCTGGACATTGTGGAGGAAGGGCTGGCGGTGGTGGAAGCCGCGCTATTTCCCTCACCCGCAATGCAAACCGCGGAGGTGGTGGCGCCGCGGTAAGAACTTCAGCGCGCGTTCCGTCTCGGTGATTGCGGGCGCGCAAAAGCCTTCTTGCTCGCAACGGTACTATGCACTAGGTCGTCGAAGGCTGTTCGGACGGCGCCCTGTTCTCTTGCGCGGCCATCACTCTGGCGATCTCCGATGCAATGGCCTCGATGGTTACGGGCTTCGTTATAAAGCCGTCCATACCCGCTCTCATACACCTTTGCCGGTCCTCGTCAAAGGCGTTGGCGGTCATCGCGACGATCGGCAAATGCCTGCCGGTGATCCTTTCCTTCGCGCGAATCTGTTCGGTGGCCTCGAGCCCGTCCATAATCGGCATTTGCATGTCCATGGCAACCAGGTCGAACTCTGTCTCGGACAAAAGGTGCACGGCTTTTTCGCCGTCGCTCGCAATCGTTACCACGTGCCCGAGCTTCTCAAGCAAACGCGAAATCAGCCGCTGATTCACAAAATTATCCTCGGCCAGCAGGATGCGCAAAGTCGGCCCGGTTTCGCGGCCGCCCCTTGTTTCAGGCCGGGTCTGTTTATCGTCCGTTGCCTCGACGCTCACCAGCAGCGCTTCGCGCAGAGTCGCGCGACGGAAGGGCTTGAGAATCGTTCGCACGACGCCCAAATTATCGCAACGCGCCTTATCCGCCGCATCGAACAGCTGTGAATGAGCCAAAAGGGCCGGCATGGGCGCAATCGTAGACGCGCGCAAGGCCTCCAGAAACGCAATGCCGCCGCCGTTTCCGGCGAGGTCCTGGTCGATGAGCAGGGCCATGAAACGATTTTGCGTTTGCCGCGATACCTCGAGAACTCGCAGCGCTTCCGCAAGGTGCGCCGCGAATACGAAATTGATCTTCCAGCGCGATAGCAAGCGGTCCAGAAGTTGGCGATTCACGGGATCCGTCTCGACCACCAGTAAACGTAGATTCTCTAACGCTGGGTTGTTAATGGGGTTTTTGGCGACTGCCTGAGCATCCAGACTCGGTGACACGCGCATCGTAAAATGGAATTCGCTGCCATGGCCCTCTTCGCTCTGTACCCAGATGCGTCCTCCCATCAATGCCACGATGCGCTCGCAGATGGAGAGGCCCAAGCCGGTGCCGCCATAGCGCCGGGTGGTGGACATGTCTGCCTGGGCAAACGCTTCAAAAATTTTCTTCTGCTTCTCGGGCGGTATGCCGATCCCGGTATCGGAAACCGTAAAATGCAAAAGCCGACCGTCGCTGTCGCGTGCGGCGTTCTCCGCGCGGATGGTAATACTCCCATGCGCGGTAAACTTAAGTGCATTGCCCGCCAGATTGATCAACACTTGCCGCAAACGTGCAGAATCGCCGCACACCACGTCCGGAATATCTTCGCTGACGTTCCACAGCAAGGCGATGCCTTTCTGTTGTGCCCGCAGCACCAGTGGCTGCAACGCTTCTTCGATACAGTCCTCGACCGATAGATCGGTAATCTCCAAATCCAGTTTGCCGGCTTCGATTTTAGAAAGATCCAAGATATCGTTTAGCAACGTGAGCAGCGATTCTCCGGAGCTTTTCACCATGCCCAGATAGTCGCGTTGCTCGGCGGTCAAATTGGTTCCCAGAGCCAGCGTGGTCATACCCAAAATGCCGTTCATCGGGGTACGGATCTCGTGGCTCATATTTGCCAGGAACTCGCTTTTCGCGCGGTTGGCGGCTTCGGCGTCTTCTTTGGCCTGGCGGACGACTTCGTGCGCCTTCTTGCGCTCGGTGATGTCCACGAAAGTCACCACGGCGCCGATGGTTTGATGTTCCTGAATGAGCGGATAGGACCACACCTCGGCATCGAATCTCGTTCCGTCCGCGCGACACAGGGATTCGTCCGTCCCGTGATATTTTCTGCCGGGCAGAAACGCCGAACCCAGTTCGCATGTGCTATTCGAGCACGGCGACCCATCCCTACGGTGGTGGTGAATCAGATCGTGAAGATTTCGGCCCAGCACTTCTGCCTGCGCGGTATACCGCAGGAGCGACAGCATTGTGGAATTACAAAAAGTACAATCGCCGTTCACGTCCTGGCCGCAGATGGCTTCTCCGGTCGATTCAAGCAGCAGGCGCATGCTTCCTTCTTTTTCAGAGAGCCGCTCTTCACTCAGGTCTCGCTCGCTGATGAGTGCACCGAGTACCAATCCGCTCAGCGAAAGAACAAGCATCAGGAGTTGCAGGACGGTCAGCTCGCTGGGCACCCGCGGCTCAAGGCGCAGCAAAAGGATGATCCCGAGGTCCAGCGCCAAGATCACCATCGCTGCGCCGCGCAAGCCGCGCCGTACCGCCACCCAAATCAGCGGTAAAAATACCAAGTAGAACATTTCATTGCCGTGGGGCGGTTTTCCTTCGAGCACCACCCACAGAGTCGCCAGAACCGCCAGCGCGAAAAGCCCGGACTCCGCGGCCCGCCGGTGGCCACGCAGTTCGTGCCGGCCGATGGCGCGGATGGGAAGATCCGTGGAATTCGCGGCGTCGTAATAGCCCAGGAACCGTCGCGACCAAGGCAAAACAAATATCAGACAAAACGGCGTGATACACCCCACCGCAACGGCGTCGCCCACCCACCAACTCAGCGATGCGCTCAAGTATTCGTCGACAGGCACTACATGGTCGGCGACGGCAAGGCCTGTGCCTACGAGGGCCACTACGCCGGCGGCGCAGGTGGCGACCACCAACAGCCACGTCACATCACGGATGGATCGCAAGTGCGAATCAATTTTCACGACCCGCCGCAAGATCACCGCTGCGGCCAGGTATACAAGAGTGAAATTCAGACTCCCTAGCAGGAACGAGTACGTAAGAACCGGCACGTGATAATTTACGGACGACGCGATGGCGCCCGCGACGAGAATCACCACCGCGCAGATTGGGCCGAATCCGACCAGCGCGGCGACGGCCAATCCAGTGGGCGGATACCAGGCACTAATTCCCGGCCAAATTTGGAAATAGACGGTGGAACGGTCGAGTAGCACATACAGAATAATGAACAGAAGCGTGGTCGCCCACCGGCGAAACAGCCATCGTCCCTTGTTTGGAGCGCGCGCTTCAGACGGCGGCTCAATGCGAATTGCGTCAAGTATAAATCTGACGGGTGCGTTCATCGCTTTGTCAAAAATGGTGTCGGCGAATGGTTGCGCATTCCGCAGCTCAAGAACGGAATGACGGCGTTTTTCGACACCAGTAGCCTGTCAACAGGAAGGAGAAGACCACGGCAGTCGCACCGGGGTAAGAGGGAATTTAAAGTTATCAGAGGGGTTTCGCTAGCCGATACGGTGCGGGCGTCATGATGCCCAATCGGTTACGAAGCATCTACACGATTCGCAGCGCGCGTCGCGTCGGCGCGCCCTCTGAAGCTTCCTCGAGAAACGCATCACCCATTCACCCATGATATAGTCTCGCCGTTTGCGCGAAGCACCCGTTCGTATCCGTTCTCAGCCAAACTCACCGGAGCCGCCAATGCCCAATCGCCCGCGCATCGCCGTAGTGGGCAGCGCCAACGTCGACCTCACCACTTTCGCCGACACCTTCCCGCGCCCGGGCGAAACCATCTTTGGCAAAGCCTTCGATCTCGGCTTCGGCGGCAAAGGCGCCAATCAGGCCGTCGCTGCGCGCTGCTGCGGCGCGGACGTCGTGATGGTCGCAAAAGTTGGCAACGATCTCTTCGGTGAGGCCACGCTAAAGAATTTCGCCGCCCACGGCATAGATACCTCGTTGGTCCACATCGTTGATGGCGTTTCGAGCGGGGTCGCGCCGATCTTCGTCGAATCGAACGGGCAAAATCGCATCATCGTCGTGAAAGGCGCGAACGACACTCTTTCTCCCGCCGACCTCGACGCGGCCGCTGCCACGCTGCGTACCGTCGACACCATCATCCTGCAGTTCGAAATCCCGCTCGACACCATTTATCACGCCGTGCGATTCGCCAAGGCCAATAACATTCGTTGTATCGTAAATCCAGCCCCCGCGCAGAAAGTAGATCTCGCCCAGCTCCGCGACGCCGACTATTTCATCCCCAACGAAACGGAAGCCGAGGCGCTCACCGGCCTGCCGGTCAAATCCATTGACGAAGCCAAAGCCTGCGCCGCCGCTCTCCTGCAAAAAGGATTCCCACGCGTCATTCTCACGCTCGCCGAGCGCGGGGCGCTTCTTGCCACGAGCCAAGGCGCTGAACTGATCGCGCCATTCGCCGTACAGCCACGCGACACCACCGGCGCGGGCGACGCATTTATAGGCAGCTTCGCCGTTTTCCTTGCCGAAGGTCATGCGGAAAAAGAAGCGCTCTCGCGCGCCAATCTATACGCTGCGATCTCCACCACAAAAGTAGGAACACAAAAATCGTTTGCCGCACGGCCAGACTTTGACGTTGCATGGAAACGGCAAGCCGTCAGCAGATAGCGTCCAAGGATTTTGCGCTGCGATCAATGCAATCCGTAGCGACGGACAGCGGCAAGCAGCACCCATGCAGTAGCAGGCAGCCCTGAGGAGCCACATGTTTTTACTGCACACCTATTCGCAAGCAGTAGTCTTCACGATCATCACCATGTTCTGCTGGGGCTCTTGGGCCAATACCCAGAAACTCGCGAAAAAAGGCTGGCGCTTTGAGCTTTTCTATTGGGACTACACCAGTCACGGCGGCGAGGGCCGCCCGTTTCTGGCTGACCTGCAACAGGGAACGTCGTCCAGTATTCTTTCTGCGCTGCTCGGGGGAGCGATTTTTAACGCAGCGAACATTCTGCTCGTCGCGGCCATCGACATCGCCGGGATGGCCGTGGCATTTCCTGTCGGGATCGGCCTCGCGCTGGTCCTTGGCGTAGTGGGGAACTACGTCGAGCATCCGCTGGGAAACTTTCCGCTGCTTTTTGGCGGCGTGCTATTGGTGGTTCTGGCCATCGTGCTCGATGCCGTCGCCTACCGCAAAATTCCCGGCAACACCACGGCGGTGAGCACCAAGGGCCTGACGCTGTCCATTGCGTGCGGCGTGCTGATGGGTTTCTTCTACCGCTTCGTAGCCGCCGCCATGTATCCGGAGTTTACGCGCCCAGAGCCCGGCAAGTTCGGCCCTTACGCCGCAGTTTTCGTCTTCTCCGTTGGAGTTTTCCTCAGCAGTTTTATTTTGAATTCCCTGGTGATGAAAAAACCTTTCCGTGGCGCGCCGGTCGCCTACGCCGATTATTTCCGGGGCGGCTTGGGTACGCACCTCACCGGTATTCTTGGCGGGGTCATCTGGGGCATCGGCATGTCGTTCAACATCATCGCCAGCGGTCGCGCGGGATTTGCAATCTCTTACGGCTTAGGCCAGGGCGCAACCATGATCGCCGCTTTTTGGGGCGTCTTCATCTGGAGAGAATTTCGTACTGCGCCTTCCAGTACCTCGAAACTGATCGCGGCGATGTTTGCATGTTTCCTTGTAGGTTTAGGCCTGATCATCTTTGCGCGCTTGAACTAGTGTCTGTTTTTAGTGCGTTCGTCCGCGCCGAAATCAACCTGCAGAGGGTTCCATTTTTTTCGGAATGCCTCGACTCCGCTGTTTCGTTTTGAGAATCATCCTCAGCGAAAACTTTCATGGCTACTTTTGTCTTGACACTTCTCTCTGCGGAACACTAACCTGTCCTCACTTTTGTATCGGGGTGAACAGTCTGCGAATTGCCCAGTTCAGATTTCTGCTTCTCAGGGGAGAGGCGGACCGGATTTTTATTCCCTTAAATCAGGGGCGCGGAGCCGTGTCCCCGTCCGAGTCCGCCGTCCGTTGCTTTCTACCTCTCGTTACCGCAATAATTTGCGCGGTTGTTTGGCTGGCGCTCCCGGCGGTCGCCGGGGCCGCTTCGCGAAAGGTAATTATCGATACCGATCCCGGCACGGATGACGCGATGGCCATCATGCTCGCGCTGAACTCTCCCGAGCTCGACGTTCGCGCCCTAACCGTGGTGCCCGGGAATGTAACCGCGACGCAAGGTCTTGAAAACGCCTTAAAAATGCTTTCGCTCGCCAATCGCTGCGACATTCCCGTTGCCGGAGGCGCCCAGCATCCGCTGTTTCAAAAGCTAGTCACCGCGGAATTTTGGCATGGCAAAAATGGTCTCGCCAATCTCGAATTGCCCGCCAGCAAATGTAAAGCCGATGCGCGCTTCGGCCCCGACCTCATCATCGAACTGATCCACGCCAATCCCCACGAGATCACCCTGGTTCCCGTAGGTCCCCTGACGAACATCGCTCTCGCCTTGGAAAAAGATCCCTCCATCGTGCCGCTGGTCAAGGAAGTCATCATCATGGGCGGTTCGATCAAGGGCGGAAACGTCAATGCCGCCGCGGAAGCCAACATTTATAACGATCCGGAAGCGGCGCAACTCGTCTTTCAAGCCGGCTGGCCGCTCACCATGGTCGGCCTCGATGTCGGAGACAAAACTCTTTTCAGCCGCAAAGAGCTCGAGCAATTGAGCCACACTCACGGTCCCGTTAATGATTTCATTTACGGCGTGGCGAAATTTCTGGTCGAGCTCTCGGAAAAATTCGGAGACACCGGCGCGCCGATGTACGATCCATTGGCTGTCGGAGTCGCGATTGACGCCAGTCTCGTTACCGCGCCGCCTATGCATGTGGACGTAGAAACTCGCGGCGAATACTCGCGTGGTGAGACCGTTGCCAACCGCCGCAATGAAATCGAGCGCAACGTGCTGCACCACTTTGCCGACGGCGACCGTTACGTCATCGAAGGCGTCGACAAAGTGACACCCAACGCCAAGGTCTGCGTTGACGTGCAGGCCGACAAATTTTTGCAATTATTTGTTTCAAGAATCCAAGGCAAGTAGAGGCCTTAAATGGTGTCGAAAGGGGTCGTAACCATGAGTCGTATCCGCACGGAGCGTGAGTGTCAAAGATTTACTGAAGGAGCCGCTTGCCAATGGTCGGGCAGGCTATGTCTCGCCCTTCTGGCTTTTGCTCTCGCGCTGGCCATTTCGCCGGCCATGTACGGCCAAGCCACGGGGAGTTTCTCCGGCACGGTGCTCGATAAATCAGGATCCAGCGTTTCCGGAGCCACCGTCACCGCCACTTCTCAGGGCACCGGCGTGGCGCGGGATGCCAAGACCGACGAAACCGGTCATTACCTGATCCCGTTGCTTCCCGTCGGAATTTATACCGTACGCGTGGACTTCACTGGCTTTCAAAGCGCCGAGTCCAAGGATTTGCGCCTGCAGGTCGATGAAGCGCGCGAACTCGATTTTGCCCTGGCGCCCGCATCTCAGGGTACAACGGTGGAAGTCTCGGCTGAAGCGGTGGCCGTTGAAACCGCCAGCCCCTCCCTCGGTCAGGTCATCACCTCGCAGGAAGTGGCCCAACTCCCGTTGAACGGCCGCGACTTCGTGCAGCTCGCCACGCTTACCTCGGGCGCCACTGCCGAGACCAACCCCAA
This sequence comes from Candidatus Acidiferrum sp., assembly GCA_049513775.1. Classification (GTDB taxonomy): domain Bacteria; phylum Acidobacteriota; class Terriglobia; order Acidiferrales; family UBA7541; genus Acidiferrum. The sequence goes on along the minus strand of JBEKVU010000346.1, from coordinate 729 downwards.
CAGTTTTTTTACGCAGGCGGCGAGCAGCGAAGTCGCTGCGCGCGGCTCTTTCTCCCTCTCCATCGGCGGCTCCCGTCCCAATAGCACCGACTGGCTGCTCGATGGCGTCGATAACAACGAATTGACGGCCGGCGGCATTGGAACATTCTCCTCGATCGACGACATTCAGGAATTCAAAGTTTTGACCTACAACTACTCCGCGCAATACGGCACCCGCGCCGGCCCGACCGTTCTCGTCACCACCAAGTCGGGCTCCAATGACTTCCACGGTTCGCTCTTCGAGTTCTTCCGTAACACGGATCTCGATGCGAAAAGTTTTTTTGCTCAGACGCCGGAAAAGTTCAACCTGAACCAATTCGGCGGTTCCATCGGCGGGCCCATTCAAAAGAATAAGACTTTCTTCTTCGTCGACGGCGAACAAAAGGACCAGCTCCACGCGCAAACCTTCACGGGTTTGGTGCCGGCCGCGCAGTGGCACACCAGCGCCGCGCAACCCTACGCGGATTTTGGCGTTGACGCCTTTGGCCAGCCGATTAGCGGCCCGCCTGCGATCATAAATCCCTATCTGCCGTCGAGTGCGCCGGACCCTTATTTCCAGTGCACCGGCACCCTGGCCAACCCCGGTCCTCCCACCGCCGTCAATCCGAATGGCAGCCAGGTTCCTGGCGTTGACTGCGGCAAAATACCCGCCGCTTTGATCAATCCTCTCGGTGCTGCGTTAATTAACAA
>JBEKVU010000345.1:0-5034 GCA_049513775.1 Candidatus Acidiferrum sp. | reverse complement strand
CTTGCGGCTCTCGCGAACCAGAATCCGAAGCACGGTACAAACTTTCGCGTCTGCAGTCAGCCGTTGGCTGACGGCCTCGGTCGTGACAGTCCAGCGCTAAACGGTTTTACAACAACCTACGAGAAGGCGGGAACTGCTTGCCCCTTGGGGACGGAGGAAATTATGGATAATGGGTGTTCGGAGATAGTGAAATGGCGCGCGACAAGGGTTGCTCTTCGCAAATCGTGAACGATAGGCAAGCTGGCGCGTCCAACTGGATTGCTCATTACAATAAGTCGAAATCGGATTGAATCGTTGCTTTCGAAGCTGAGGGAGAAGGGGCATGCAAGCGGCACACTCCGTGGCGTTCGCACGACCATTCGACTGTACTACAGACCGCAGTCGATCGTGGTTACCTCGACGGAAACGCGGCGCATGGTATTCGCATCCGCTCCATGGGTGTGAAACCGAAACCACGTTTCTATTCTCCGTCTCAAATCCAAAAGCTCTTACCGGAACTCGGTCAGCCATGCCTCGTGGACTTGCTCCCGCATGCGACCGGATCGGACAGCCAAGGGTTTCGTGGCATTCGTTCCGTCACACGCACGCGACGTTGCTGACGGACGTAGGAGAGTCGATCAAGACTGCGCAGGCGCAACTTGGCCATTCAGACCTTGCAACGACGCTCAATTTGTACGCTCATGCAATTCCGGACTCGCAAAGACGCGCCGTGGAGCGGGTTGCGGAAGCTTTGTTCTCAAATGTTCTCAAGTTGGATGACGGTGCGAAAAACGGGTGAAATCAACTGATTGAAAAATCAGGGGATGGTAAGACGTTGGTGGGCCCGCCAGGATTTGAACCTGGGACCAACGGATTATGAGTCCGCTGCTCTAACCGCTGAGCTACAGGCCCGTATTGTTGCCCATATGTTACCTTGAAAAGTTTTCGGACGCAGCAAAAGCTGGGTGTCCAGCGTGAGCTGCAGCTTGCTCTACTCGTAACGTAGCGCCGCCATCGGATCGATTTGCATGGCGCGCCGCGCCGGGACATAACACGCCAGGAGCGCCACACACATCAGCAACGCGCACACGGCGACGTAGGTGAGCGGGTCCGTGGCCTGCACGCCATAGAGAAAGCTTTTCATCCAGCGCGTCACCATCCACGCGGCGGCTAATCCGATGACGATTCCAATGCCCGTGAGTCGCGCCCCGAGCCCGAGCACCATGCCCAGCACGTTTTGCTGCGTGGCGCCCAGCGCCACACGCACGCCAATCTCTTGCGTGCGCTGCTGCACGAAATACGCGATCACGCCGTACATCCCGATAGTGGCTAGCAACAGCGCCAAGCCTCCGAATGACCCCACGAGCAAAAGCGAAAATCGTTCTTGCGCCATCGAATCATCCACCAGCGCTTGCAGCGTGGTCAATCGCGCGATCGGCAAATCCGGATCGATGGGCCGCAGAGCTTCGCGTACGGCAGCAGTCAATGCCAGTGGATCGGCCTTGGTGCGCAGCGCCGCGTGCATCGTTTGCATCGAAGGCCATATCTTGATTTCGTTTTGCGTGAACGGCACATACATTTCCACCTCGGGATTTTCCCGCAGCGAATGATGCTTGATGTCCGCCACCACGCCGATCACCGTTCGCGTGGGCCAGCGCGTGGTCTTTACTCCCACCCGCCGCCCGATGGGATCTTTTCCGGGCCAGAATTTCGCCGCCATGGTGCTGTTGATAATCGTCACCGGCAACGCGCTCAGGATGTCGGTGTTTTGAAAATCGCGCCCACGCAACAGCGGCGTGCCGATTGCCGAAAAATATCCCGGCGAGGCAAACGAATAGTTCGCGTAGGGGTCGTCTTTTTCGTCGACCGCGGTATTCTCCGGAACGCGCAGCACCGTGCCATCCGTCGCGCCGCCCATCGGCACTTCGGAAACCAGCCCCACCGCTTCGACCCCGGGCAACGATTGCAAACTTCGCACCACATTGCCGTACAGTTGCACCATGCGATCCGTATCCGAATATTTCGCCGGCGGCAGCGACAACTGAAACGTCAGCACCCGCGTGGGCCTGAATCCAGCGCCCGCAGACAGCGTGTCGTAAAACGTGCGCATCAACAGCCCGGCCGAAATCACGAGGACCAGTGCCAGAGCTACTTGCGCCACCAGCAAGGCATTGCGCAGCTTTGGTGGCCCGGCATTCCCGCCAGACCTTCGCCCGCCTTCCTTCAGCGTCGCCGCCAACTCGGCATTTCCCGCTGCGCCCGCCGGCATGAGCCCAAACACAATTCCGGTAAGCAGGGTGGCCAAAATCGCAAAACCGAAAACACGCGGCTCCAGCCGCACTTCGTGCAGCCTGGGAATGTTCGACGGCCCAAAAATCTTCAACAAATAAGTACCGAGCTCTGCGAGCAGCATTCCCGCTGCTCCTCCGCCGAACGCCAACAGCAGACTCTCCGTCAGCAGTTGCCGCATCAAGCGACCGGGACCCGCGCCGAGCGCGCTACGCATGGTGAACTCCTGCCGGCGCGCCAGCGAACGCGCGACCAGCAGGCTCGCCACATTCGACGAAGCAATCAACAGCACCACGCCCACCGCGCCGAGGATCAGCAGCAACGGCTGCCGCGTGTCTCCCACCACTTGCCGCGTTAGCGAGACCACGCGCGGCATATGCCAGCCCGGCGCGGCGGGAGGCTGCTCGTCCATTCGCTTGCCGTAAATCCTAAGTTCTTCTTCCGCTGAACTCGCGGTGGCGCCGCGGTTGAGCCGCCCAACCAGCGCCAAGTCCGACGGTCCGCGCTTGCCGCCCGCAGGAATCTCGAGCGGCACCCATAGCTGAACCTCTGCCGGAAAGCTGAGGGATACCGGCATCTCTTCGCCGTGCGGAAACGCAAATCCGCGCGGCATCACGCCAATGACCGTGTAGCTCTCGTTGTTCAACGCAATGGCGCGCCCCACAATTCCGGGATCGGCGCTGAATCGTTCGCGCCACAATCGATCCCCGAGAATCACTTTGTGCGGACGCCCTGGCTGGTCAGCGTCGGTATCAAAGCTCTGTCCTAATTCAGGGGCGACGCCCAGCGCGCTGAAAAATCCCGCCGAAACACGCAGGCCATCCAGGCGTGCCGGCTCGCCCGATCCGGTCATATTGAAAAAATCACTCTTGAAGGCGCCCAAAGACTCAAAACTCTTCGTCCCTTCCGAGAACTGCGCGAAATCACGCAGGCTCCAGGGAAACTGGTCCGCGTAAGAGACCGTCGAGGAAAGCGGCACCCTCCACCAGGGCATCACGATATTTTCCGGACTTGCGTACGGCAACGGTGTCAGCAGTATCGAATTGACCACACTGAAAACCGCGGTGCTCGCTCCGATACCCAACGCCAGGGTCAACACTGCCGCGGCCGTGAATCCCGGGTTCTTGGTAAACATGCGCGCCGCAAAACGCAGATCCTGTTTGAGACTCTCGAGAAGTCTCCACGCGTGTCTCTCGCGATACGCCTCTTTCGTTTGCTCCACGCCGCCCAGCTTGATCAACGCATTCCGCCGCGCTTCTTCCCTGGTCATGCCGGCGCGCAAATTATCCGCCACGTGCATCTCCAGGTGACTCGCGAGCTCCTCGCTCAGTTCGCGCTCCATGTGTTCTTTCCGCAGCACACTGCGCCAGCGCCGCCACATCTGATCCATCACGCTCATGAGGCCGGCTCCTTCGCGGAAAGAAATCGCTCCAAAATCGCGGTCGTCTGCACCCACTCCCGCGCTTCCTTCTCGAGTTGCTTGTGCCCCGCGCGCGTCAACTTGTAATACTTCGCGCGGCGGTTGTTGTCCGAAACGCCCCATTCGGATGCGATGTAGCCTTCCTGCTCCAGTTTCAGCAGCGCCGGATACAACGTCCCGTAATTCACGGCCAGCAAATCGCCGCTGGTCTGCTCGATGCGCCGCGCGATCCCGTAACCATGCAGCGGCCCCAGCGTTTCGAGGGTTTTCAGCACCATGAGCGCCAGCGTGCCTTGCCAAACGTCTTTCTTGTCACCCATACATCTCCTATGGTTAACCCATACAAATCCCGCGGGAATCTTAAACCGGGCACCTATTGGAATGCAATAGGAATTTACGCGCACCCCATCGCGCAACCACGCAACCGTCATTGCTTCTCGTTGCTCCTTGAAAGTCGTGCGCCGCGAAGATTATCGTGCTCACGTGCTGAAGGAGGTGCCGTCGAAATGAGCATGCTCCCCCTCATGGAAAGTCTCTCGGCCGACGTTAAATTCGCCGCCCGCAGCCTGCTGAAAAGCCCTGGACTCCTCGCCGTAGTGGTCCTGTCGCTGGCGTTGGGTATCGCCGCCAACAGTACTATCTTCAGCGTCTTAAACGCCGTCTTGTACCGCCCGCTGCCCTACCCGCAGCCGCAAAATCTCGTGGCCATCTGGCAAACAGAGCTCGGCCAGCCGGATTCACTCGACGCTCCGCCCATCGCCGAAGAACTGGACTGGGAGAAGCAGAACCACGTGTTCGAAGATATTTCGTTGAGCAGCCAGACGGATACCAATATCGCCAACGGCAGCAGCGGCCCGCGCTTGATGCACGTGCAATACGTGACGCCTAATTTTTTTCACCAACTCGGCGTAGAACCCATCCTTGGCCGTGTTTTTCACGTAGACGAGGCGCAGGATCTTTCGCAGACCATTGTCATCAGCACGCCATTCTGGAAGCGCGAGTACAACAGCGATCCACAAGTCCTCGGCAAGACCATCGATCTCGAAGGCAACGTCTCCACCATCGTCGGCGTGATGCCCGCCGGATTCGCGCCGTTCTACGGCGTGCCGATCGATTTGTGGGAGCCGGTCAATCCGGCCAACCCTCGTTACGTCGCGCGCATGGATCACTGGCTGATGCCGGTAGGGCGGCTGAAAACCGGCGTCACCATGGCGCAAGCGCAGCGCGAGATGGACATCATCGCGCGCCGGCTCGAGCAGCAATATCCAACCATTAATAAAGGTTGGGGCAAACGCCTCGTCCCGCTGCACCAGCAACTTTTTGGATGGGCTAGCCGCGCGCTCTAT
>JBEKVU010000344.1:0-5034 GCA_049513775.1 Candidatus Acidiferrum sp. | reverse complement strand
ACCGCAGATGGCTTCATCGCTCGATCAGGACCGCGAAAGCGCCTTTCGCGCTACCCCTCACGCAACTGCCTAGAGTACGCGTGGGCGATTTTTTCGCCAAAGCAACTCATGCCGTGTGCCCTCTTGCCCGGACCTAAGACTTAGCGCATCCTTTTCTGCGGCAGTATTTCAACTATGAATCCAACCCGCGAACTTAATCTTGGATATTTGCGACTCGGCGGCAGTAAGCCACTCTTTTTAATCGCCGGACCGTGCGTGATTGAATCGGAGGGCCACGCTCGCAAGATGGCGGAGTCCATCGCAAAGATTGCCGGCGATGCCGGCGTGCCGTATATCTTCAAGGCATCGTTCGACAAAGCGAATCGCACGTCGGTGAAGGCATTTCGCGGGCCGGGCGTGCGGGAAGGCTTGCGGATCCTGGGAAAAATCAAAGTCGATCTAAACCTTCCCGTCCTGACGGACATTCACGAAACATCGCAAGCCGCGCCCGCGGGAGAAGTTTGCGACATTCTGCAGATTCCGGCTTTTCTTGCGCGACAAACGGATCTGGTGGTGGCGGCCGGAAAAACAGGGAAGATTGTAAATGTGAAGAAGCCGCAGTTCGTGGCGCCCGCGGATATGGGAAACGTTATCGAAAAGTTGGTTTCCACCGGCACGGAAAAAATAATTCTGACGGAACGCGGCGCAACATTTGGATACAACAATCTGGTGGTGGATATGCGGAGTTTCGCCATCCTGAAAAACTTTGGCTATCCGGTGGTCTTTGACGCCACGCATTCCGTACAGTTGCCGGGCGGCCAGGGACACGCGAGCGGCGGGCAGCCGGAATTCATCGAAACGCTGGCAAGAGCGGCGGTGGCCGCGGGGGTGGACGGCGTGTTTCTGGAGACGCACGACAATCCGAAAGAAGCGCTGTCTGACGGAGCCAATGCACTCCCGCTAAATCAGCTGGCGGGGTTGCTTGCGCGCCTCAAAGAGCTGTCCGAGCTCGTAAGAAAGTGGGACGCATGAGCCTTGAGACAGCCCGCCGTGTACTGCGTATCGAGGCGCAGGCTATTGAGGAAGTGATGGTGCGTCTGGATGGATCATTCGAGCGGGCCGTGGATTTACTGCTGGGCTGCAAGGGGCGAGTAGGGGTTACCGGAATGGGGAAATCGGGGTTGGTGGCGCGGAAGATTTCCGCGACGCTTTCAAGTACTGGCACGCCATCCTTTTTTTTGCACCCGGCGGACGCGCTGCATGGAGATTTGGGGATGCTGGCGCGCGGTGATGCGATGCTCGGCGTTTCCTATGGCGGAGAGACGGACGAAATTGTGGCACTTCTTGAGGCCCTAAAGCGACTGGAAATTCCCCTGGTGATGTTGACGGGGAAGCCGAAGTCAACGCTCGCTGAGGCTAGTGCCGTGGTTTTGGACGTCGGCGTGACCGAAGAAGCGTGTTCGCTGAATTTGGCGCCGACGGCGAGTACGACGGTGGCCATGGCCGTGGGTGACGCGCTGGCGGTTTCGCTGCTCGAGCGGCGTGGATTTCAGCCGGATGACTTTGCGGCGTTGCATCCGGGCGGACGGCTGGGCAAGAAATTATTGCGCGTGGAGCATCTGATGCATGCCGGCGCGGCGATGCCGCGGGTCGACGTTGCGTCTGCAATGCCTGACGTTTTTCACGAGATGAGCGCGAAGAAATTGGGCATGACGACGGTGACGACCGGCGATGGGCGACTTGCGGGAATTTTGACGGACGGCGATTTGCGACGGCTGATGGAGAAACATCGGGGGGCGGCGCTGGAGCTGACGGCCGGGCAAGCGATGACTCCCCATCCGCAAACCATCGCAACGCATACGCTGGCCAGTGAAGCGCTGAATTTGATGGAGAAGCGGCGCATTACGAGCGTGGTGGTAACGGATGAAGGCGGCATCGCGCTCGGCGTCGTGCACTTGCACGACTTGTGGACTTTGCAACTGATCTAGCGGATTTTTATTCGGGCAGAGCGCCGTCGCAGCCCCGCGCTCTGCGAGGCCCGCTTGCGACGGCCGCTCGCGACGGCGCTGTGCCCTTCCAACTATTTCGCTGCGCGCATAGCTCTCGTTATGAAATCCATGACTTCCGGTTTGATGGCGTAGGCGCTTTTACTCGCTGCGGGCCAGTTGTTCTGATCCGCGTACATGGCGTTCAATCCCTGCTGGATTTGCGGATCGCCACCGGTGAATTCTCCTACTAATTTCTTCCACCTCATGGCGAGGTCTTGTGCTTTCGGGCTTGCCGGACGCTCACCCATTGCGGCTTCTATGTCCGCAAAGAGCGTCGCCCATTCCCGGCTCACGCGTTCCTGCAGCTCCGGCGACCACAAGGCTTTGCGCGCTTCCACCTTTTCTTGCGCTTCGGGGGTGTAATATTTTTTGGCCCAATCGGTGTTGTTCTGCATCTCAATCTCCTGAACGATGTATTTGAGCAGGTTCCAGTCGGGTTCTCGCTGTGGATCGAAACAGCGCTGAGCGTTGGTGATGGCGGCGACGGCACGATCAAGCTGCCGGCGCTTCTCCGCCAGAACCACTTGCTGACGCTGCAAGGCCTGCGCCAGCTTTGCGTCCGCTTCGAGTAGCCCGCCAATCTGCTTCAAGGGCATGCCGAGATATTTCAGGACCACGATTTGTTCGAGGCGCCCGAAATCGCGTTGGCTATAAAGACGATATCCGCTGCGCGAACGCTGCTTGGGTTTGAGCAGACCGAGTTCGTCGTAGTGATGCAGCGTACGAACGGTGACGCCGGCAAGTTTAGCGAATTCCCGGGCCTTGAACAGTTTTTGTGATTCCTGAGTCACGGCAAACTCCTCGTCGCAAGGTGAGCCCTGACGTAACGTGAGGGTCAAGCGATTTTTTCCCTTTTTCCTGTGATCCTCGCAAAGGATGCCAGAAAATCGAGTTATGCGTGGCGCATGCTACACTTTGCGCGTTACGTCTTCACGAAGTCTTTGGTCGAGGGAGAGCCCGTGTCGCCGCAATCGCGGAAAATTTCAGCCCAGCTCAAGAAGCGTGCGAAACAAATCAAGGTGTTGTTGATGGACGTCGATGGCACGATCACCACCGGCACGGTCGTTCTGCTCTCCATGCCGGACGGCTCGGCCTCGGAAATTAAGGTGTTTGATGCGCATGACGGTCAGGGCATGACGCTGGCGCGCACTGCGGGGATTCGCACCGGAGTGATCACCGGGCGGGAGAGTGCTGCGCTGCGGCGGCGCTGCCGGGAGATGGGAATCGAGTTTGTTTACGAGAAGCAGGCGCAGAAAATTCCGGCCTATGAAGAGGTTTTGCAGAAGGCGGGCGTTACGGATTCGCAAGTGGCGTACCTCGGCGACGACTTACCGGATTTGACGGTGATGCGGCGTGTGGGGCTGGCGGTAGCGGTGGGCGATGCGGTCGCCGAAGTAAAAAAGGCCGCGCATTATACGACGAAGGCGGTCGGCGGACGGGGCGCGTTGCGCGAGTTGGTGGAACTGATTTTGAAGTCCCAAGGGATTTGGGAAGAGATGATTGATAAAGCGCGCGCGTGAATTCGACGCGTTGCTAAAGTACCCCGACTCAGTCGGGGTACTTTAGCTGAGACGCATCGAGCAGCGATTTTAATACGACATTACTAAGTGCACTAGGGTCCGGAGCGCGACCGCTGTCGGCCCTTTGGCGAGCCACGGTTTGGCGTCGTCGTTCCACGCGGTGCCGGCGATGTCCAGATGGATCCACGGAGTATCGCCCGCAAATTCACGGATGAACCAGGCACCGGTGATGCTGCCGCCGCCTTTGCCGCTGCTGATATTTTGCAGGTCGGCGAAGCTGCCCTTCATGAAATCGCGGTATTCGTCGTCCATGGGCATTTGCCACATTTTTTCGCCGGTGGCCTTGGCGGAGGCTAAGAGCTTGTCCGTGAAGGCTTGATCGGAGCCGAAGACGCCTACGTTAATGTTGGCCAGCGCGACAACGATGGCGCCGGTTAGCGTGGCGGCGTCGATTAGTACGGTTGCGCCGAGCTGTTTGGCGAAAGTTACGCCGTCGGCGAGAATCAGGCGGCCTTCCGCGTCGGTATTTAATACTTCGATGGTTTTGCCGGACATCGAGGTTTGTATGTCGCCGGGTTTTTGCGCAGCGCCGCCGACTACGTTTTCGGTACTTGGCACCACGCAGATTACTTTTACATTGGGCTTAAGGGTGGCGATGGCGCGCATTACGCCAATCATAGTGGCGCCGCCGGCCATGTCGTACTTCATCTTTTCCATGCCGTCGGCGGGCTTGATGGAGACGCCGCCGGTATCGAAGGTGACCGCCTTGCCAACCAGTCCGATCACCGGGGCGTTCGGATTGGGCTTGGGCGGAACGTAGGTGATGACGATGACGCGCGGTGGCTCGGGGCCACCCTGCGCAACGCCGAGCAGCGCACCCATTTTCAGGTCGGCAATGCGGCGCTCATCGAGGACTTCCACGGCAAGGCCGGCTTCCCGGGCCATGGCTTCGGCCTTTTCCCCGAGGATGCGTGGAGTTAGTTTGTTCGAAGGCTCGTTGACCAGGTCACGCGTGAAATTCTGCGCATCGCCGATGGTGCGGCCTTTGGCGATAGCGGCTTCCGCCGAAGCGCGGGAAGAATCGGGATAGCCTGCCACAGCCACGGAATCGATGTTTTTGTCCGTCTTTTTGTCCGTCTTATATTTATCGGTTTCAAAGTTCGCGGTGGTTACGGCTTCGGCGATGGCCTGGGCGTTGGCGTCGTTGGCGTCATTTTCACCAACCAGGAAAGCGATTTTCCTTGCGCCTTTGGACTTTAGAGAGCGGGTGGCGGCGCCGACGATTTTGCGCAACGTGGCTCCTGAGAATTGCTCGCGCTTGCCCGCACCGACGAGCAGCAAGCGGGACGCCGCCAGCCCGGCCGGCGCGTGCAGCAAGGTAAATTCCAGTGTTTTACCGGTTAATTCCCCGCCCTGCACTAATTTTTTCAGCAAACCATTCGCCGATTGATCGATTTCGAGCAAGTGGCTTTGAATGGGATCACTCT
>JBEKVU010000343.1:0-5036 GCA_049513775.1 Candidatus Acidiferrum sp. | reverse complement strand
TTCATCAATCAATACAACCAGAAAGCGGAATTTATTCGTACGTTTGGCGGATTGGGCAGGGGTGATGAGCAGATTGATTGTCCGCATGGATTGTGGGTGGATACGCGAGCAGAGACGCCGCTGCTGGTGGTGACGGACCGTGGGAACAGCCGGTTGCAGCGCTTTACGCTGGGCGGCCAGCATGTTGATTTTATACTGGGCACGTCGAAAATGCCGTGCTATTTGCATGAGCGCAATGGTGATGTGGTGATCGCGGATCTGTTGAGCAAGGTGGCGATTTTGGACCGCAAGAACAATGTGGTCGCGAGCCTCGGCGAAGGCGAATATTCGAATAAAGATTGGAGTACGGTGAGGAATCAAGCGCCGGGGACGTTTGCGCCGGGAAGGTTTGTTTGTCCGCACGGAGCTTGTTTCGATCATGCGGGAAACATTTTTGTGGTGGAGTGGGTCGAAGCGGGCCGCGTGACGAAATTGCGCAAGGTGGCCTGATCAAACCTCACGATGAGCGATTTTTGCTCGAGGCTTGTGGGTGCGATGGCAAAAGCGCACGAACGAGGATTGGCCGTGCCACGGAAGCCACTGCCGAGTGGTGCTCCGGTTGAAACATGAAGTGACGAGTCCTAGAGTAGTGGTGTGAAAACTCCAACGAAAAAACTTGAAGATCAACCGCATTTCCACGTGGCGTCGGCGGATATGCAGACGGTCTATTTCGACGGGAACATCGACTTCGAGATTCGCGGGAGCTTTGACCGCTTGGAGGGAGTGCACGAAGGGCACTCGTGGCTGTTGTTGCCGGGGCGCGAGAGTCTGGTCGGCGATTTGAGATTTATAGATCGCGACGCGAAGAGCGCGATGTTTGTTACGGCAGAGCGTGAGATTCCGAATCTGAAAGATTTGCGCGTGCCGTATCTGGCGGGTCGATGGAAGCCGTATCACGTCTGGATGACTACGGAACCGGGGTGGGTGTGGAACAGGATTTTGTTTAATGGTTGCTGGAGCTGCGAGCGCTGCGACATTTGCAGGGAGACAATTGAAGCCGGGGAGTACGGGTTCGTGGACCGCAGCGGGCACCGGATCTGCGAGAAGTGTTACGGACAATATGTTGTGACGCATGATCTTTCTTTTGTGGATCGATACTAGTTCCGTTTGGTCCCTTAAGTTTCTAGTCGGAGCCTGAGCCGCTACCTTTCTTTTTCCACGGAGAGGGCTAATGGCGGAGGCGCAGGATTAGCAGGGCGCCCGCGAAGGATAGGAACGCGGAGGCGCCGAACGCGGTCTGGACGTTGAAAGCGCTCCAAAGGGCGCCTACCGTGACGCTCGAGAGAAGATCGCCGAGGGCATTTATGGCGGCCATGGTGCCGAAGGCCATGCCATGCTGCTCTGGGGGAACGAATTCGGCGGCCAGAGAATCTTCGAGAGCGTCTTCGGTGCCTTTGTAGAGTCCCGCCAGAATGAAAATCACGGCCAGCAGCGGCAGAGATTGGGTGCCCGTGCAGAGCAAGATCGCGGTGACTCCGGCTAAGGCGTATCCGGCGGCTAGAACGACTTTACGTTGTGGAAGATAGTCGCTGAGCCAGCCGCTGAGGTACGCGGAGCCCGCGCTAAAAATATTGTGCAGCGTGTAGAGGGCGACGGCAAGGCTGGCGGCACGGGCGAGGCCGTGCTGGGGCGCCAGTGCGCGCGAGGCGTAGAGGATTAGCAGTGTGTGCGAGTAGTCGCCCGCGCCGAAAACTCCTACTGCCAAAAGCATCTGGCGGAATTGCGCAGGCAGAGTGCGAAGTCCGGTGAAGAAGGATTTTTTTTCTTTGCGGGCGATGGGGCGTTCGCGAACCAGCAGCGCGAAAATGGCCACGGCGAGCAAGCCGGGGATTAGCGTATAGAGAAAGGTTTTTCTATAGGAGTGATTCGTGAGGTTTAGCAGCCCCAGCGCGGTTAGCGGGCCGGCCACGGCGCCGATAGTATCCATGAGACGTTCAAAACCGAAGGCGCGGCCGTAAGCTCCAGGAGGAACGTCGGCGGCAAGTAGGGCCTTTTTGGACGGAGAGCGGACGCCGCGGCCAAGCCAGGCGAGGACGCGGCCGAATAAAACCGCATAGGCTTGCGTGGCGAAGGCGAACGATCCGGTTGCGAGCGCGGTAACGCCGTAACCAAAGAGGACGAGCGGTTTGCGCTTTTGCAGGCGGTCGGTGAAATGGCCGGACCAGAGTTTCGTGAAACTGGAAAGACCGTCGGCGATGCCTTCGATGGCGCCGAGCCACGCCGGTCCGGCGCCGATGATGGCGAGGAATGCGGGGAGGACGGCGGTGGCGGCTTCGTGGGACCAGTCGCTGAAAAGGCTCGTTAGGCCGACGCCTAGAACGGTGCGGTTGAGCCAGCGGGTTTTGCTTTGCGTGGGTTCCATAGCTGGGACGAAAAAATTATTCTGTGCCCAAGAACATTACGCCCGGGCAAGCTGGGGCGCAATATATTGCGCCCCGACAAGGTCAACGGCAATTAGGGTCGAACACTATTTCTTAGCAGCGCGATAGAGGAGGACGCGGACTTTTTCCAGGGTGATCAGGCCGCCCCCAATCATTTCGTCGAGGCTCGGGAGGATCGCATCGATGCGTTCCTGCGATTCGATGACCTCGATGACGATGGGAAGGTCCTGCGAGAAGCGGAGAATTTTGTCCGTGTGGTAGACGCTGGAGCCGCCGAAGCCCGCGACGCCGCGGAGCACCGTTGCGCCGGAAAAGTTTTCCTTGCGCAACAGCTGCACAATGGCCTCGGTAAGCGGTTTGCCATGCCATTTATCGGATTCGCCGATGTGAATGCGCATCAACGTGCGCTCGCCTTCGAATTTTTGATGCGTTTGTTCTTGGCTCATGAAGACTCCTAAATCTTATACGCCAGGCGAATGCCGGCGACGGAGAGCAGCAGGCCGATAACCACGCTGGCGCCGACGTAGGTGGCGGCCCGAATCCATGCTCCTTCTTCGAGCATTTTGGCGGTTTCCCAACCGAAGCTGGAAAAAGTGGTGAATCCGCCGAAAAAGCCCACGGCGATGGCCATGCGCATGTCCGGGGAGATGACCATGCGGTTCAGCGTGAATTGCCCGATCAGGCCGAGAAAAAAGCAACCCAGCAAATTGATCAGCAAAGTGCCGTAAGGGAAGCCGGCACGGGCCGGAACCACGCCCTGCAAACCGTAGCGCGCCAATGTGCCGATGGCCCCAAAAATCGCAATCAAGATAAGCCGCAAGTCTGCTCCGATCCGCCGTCCAAGACGCCGCGCGAATTTGCAAGAGAGCTGCCGGTAAACAAAAAAACTCCTGGCGCCCATTGGCATCCAGGAGTCATTAGCGCGGCGCATGCAACACACCGGCGGTTATGGCGAACTCCATCGCCCCGAAATCTGGGAAAAGTGTAACGCGAGTCCGACGAGCGGGCAAGCACTTGGCTTCGTGCCGTGCTCTGAATCTAGCGCCGAAACTTTGCCAGAAGCTCGCTCGGAAATTTGCGCGCAAATTCGCGATTCCCCGCCAAGGGAAATTTCGGAATGAACAGCGGGCTCGCGTACACTAGCCTCTCGTTTTCAAGGGCGGCCAAATGACTCGAACGTTTCGCAACGCGGCGGGAATTCTGCTAATGGCGATGATCGTCGCGACGGCGGTGGTCGTTCTGGCGCAGCGGCCTCCCGATCCGGGTTCTCCCAGCAAAATGGATCGTCGCCTGGTCATCACCATGGACGACCTTCCCGGCGCCATGCCCGCATCGGACAGTGACGTTGGAGCTCTAAAGGACGTGCAACGCTACAACGGCGCGATCACCGCGATCTTTCGTAAACACCACGTACCGGCGGTCGGTTTTGTGAATGAAGCGAAGGTGCAGGTCGCCGGTGAACGCGACGCGCGAGCCGCACTCTTAAACTTATGGATCGACGCCGGATTGGAGCTTGGCAACCACACGTACTCGCATCCAAACTTTTCCACCACTCCCGTGCGGCAGTTTGAGGACGAGACGATTCGCGGCGAAGTAATCACCAGTTCGTTGCTGGCGGCGGCCGGGAAAAAGGAGCGTTATTTCCGCCACCCCTATCTTTCAACGGGCGCGACGGAGGAGGCCAAATCGGAATTTGAGGCTTTTCTGAAAGTGCGCGGCTACCAGATCGCTCCGGTGACCGTGGAAAACGCCGACTACGCATTCAACGATGTGCTGACCGCCGCGCTGGCGGCCAGCGATAAATCACGCGCCGAGAAAGCCAAGGCGGAATATCGCGCGTTCACGAAAAGCTCTTTCGAGTTTTTCGAGGATGCTTCCAAGAAACTCTTCGGGCGCGAAATACCGCAAACGCTTTTGATTCACGACAACGAGATCAATTCCGAAATGCTCGATACGCTGCTCGCGGACATGGAAGAGCGTGGCTATCGGTTTATCTCTCTAGATGAAGCAATGTTCGATCCGGCGTATGCCACGCCAGATCGTTTTGTCGGCCCAGTGGGCATCTCGTGGATCGACCGCTGGAAAGTGGCGCTGGGCGGGCAGCCGGACTACGAGCATGATCCAGATCCGCCAGACTGGATCATGCAGGAATTCAACGAGCTACGCAGTCACGCCAAATAGTCCCAGCAAAAATAGAAATAGTCTCGCCCTGCGGTGCGTTCCACGCGAGCATTGGCAGACGCGCGCTGCAATGGACAAATCCGTCGCGAGCTGCCTGCTCGAGGACAGGCAGCTCGCGACGGAAACACCAGCAAACAGTGCTGAAATCGGTAACGTCACAGGAAATGGAAGTGGTAGCGAACCTGCACGAAAATTTCGCGCGGGTTGAGGTAGTGTGTGCCGCCGAAGGTAAAGCTGTTGTCGAGCAGTACGCGGCGGTTGGCGACGTTGAGGCCGTCGACGCTGACGGAGAAGCGCTCGCCGAATTCCTTGCCGATAGCGAGGTCGAAAGTGGTGTGCTGCGGCAAATGAGTCCCGGGATATTCCGCGTCGGGTGAACCATTGGTGAAACCGGACCCGTAGTAGACGTCGGTGGAAGCGTAGGCACGCCAGGGC
>JBEKVU010000342.1:0-5042 GCA_049513775.1 Candidatus Acidiferrum sp. | reverse complement strand
TCGCATCGCTTTTCCAGCAATACCATCGCGACGTCTACCGCTGGATCGCCCGCATCGTCCGCGACCCAGCCGCCGCCGAGGACCTGACCGTGGAAACTTTCTGGCGCATCCATCGCTCGCACGCCCGCTTCGCGGCCCGAGCGAACTTCCCCGCCTGGGCTCGCCGCATCGCCACCAACGCCGCCATCGACCATCTCCGCCGCGCCCGCCACGAAGTCCCTCTGCCGGACGATCTTTCCGCCACCAGCAAGCCCGACCAACTCATCACCACCGAAACCCGCCGCGCAATCCACAGCGCCATCGCTACGTTGCCCCCGCGCCTTCGCGTGGTCACCCTCCTCGCCTTCATCGAGGAAGAACCCTACATCCAAATCGCCAACGCCCTCGGCATCTCCGAAAACGCCGTAAAAGTCCGCGTCTTTCGCGCCGTCCGCCTTCTAAGAAAAAAACTCCAGCAAGCAGGAGTCCACGCATGAGCCCCGACGAAGAAAAACAACTCCGCGAGCTCCAGCAACTCCTAAAAAGCGCCATACCCCGATTTGAAGGCACCACACCGCATCGTGACCTCTGGCCCGCCGTGCAAAACCGCGTCGCCGCTCCGCTACTTCATGTCCCCTGGTGGGACTGGGCCTTGCTAGCCGCGGCCGCCCTAATGTTTTTTCTTTTCCCTGGAATGATTCCCACTCTTCTCTATCACTTATAAAAAAGGAGCCACCATGAACACCGTGAACGCCATGAACCGTCATCCCTATCTACGCGCCTATCTCGCCGGCATCGCCATTCCCACAGTTTTCCTGCTGGGCATCATGACCGGCTACACAATCCTGCGTTACGTCTACAACCTCCCCGTCCCCATCGAACGCGTCATCGTTTTCCCCATGGCCGCGGTCCCCAATATCTGGGGCCTCTGGAACGTCCTCTACACCGCTGGCATCGCCCCCAGGAAATTCCCCCTCGGGCTCTTCGGCGCCATCCTCCCCATCCTCCTGGCTCCATTCGGCTACGCCGTCGCCCGCCTCCTAGATTTCTCGATCCCCTCTGTTGTCTTCCATGCCTTCCCCTACGCCTTCCCGGTAGGGCTAATCCTCTACTACCTAGCCTGGAAGCACCTGGTCGGCTTCCTAAACCAAGAGTTAGGCCTAGCGTAGCCCCCGCGGCCGTTGTAGCGGCCGCCATCCTAGCCGGGCGCCTTTCCATCCCTCCAAAAAAAAAGGCCCGCGAGCAACTCTCTCTCGCGGGTCTTCTCTCTGCAACAATGATTGCTTTTTAAGACGGATGCTTTTCCGTCAGCGCCTTCTGAATCGCCTTTTCCGCCAGCCCCGCCATGATCTTATATCCCGCATCCGTAGGATGCAGACCGTCGTCAGCCAGCTCTCGCTTCAGCATCCCTCGCTCATCCACCAGCGCACTAAAGTAGTCGAGATACACGAACCCGTTCATATCGCAATACTCCTTTAGCCATTTATTCAGCCCCAAAATTCTCTCGCGCGGACGCAACGCAAAAGACTCCTCAGCATCATGCGTATACTTGTGCACCGGCAGGACCGACGCAAACACCACGCGAATATGATGCGCACGCGCGAGCTCCGCCATCGAAGCATAGTTCGCCTCGATATCCTCATTCAGCGTCCGCCCGGTGACGCCCGCAATGTCGTTGGTCCCGGCCAGCACCACCAGCACTTTGGGGTGCAGCTCAATCACATCCTGCCTTAAACGCACCAACATCTCCGGCGTCGTCTGCCCATCGATGCCGCGGTTGATATAAGGCTTGCCAGGAAAGTAATTCGGCAACTTCCAGTAGTCGGTAATGGAATCCCCAAGAAATACCACGCGGTTCTCTCCCGCCGCGGGAGCCCCAAGTGCGGCGTCCGCTTCCCGATAGCGCCCCAATTGCCCGAAATCGTCTGTGTAAATCGCGACCCGCGACGCGCGGTATTCATCCAGCCCAGGAAAACCACTAGAAGGAATGGCCGGCGCAACCTGCTGCGCCCGAACAGAAAAATCTGCAACACACAACAGAATTGCCAATACCACTTGCAATACGAAACGAATGTTCGGCTGCACGCTCAGTTCTCCTCGTGACACAGCTTACCGAACATCGCAGCAACCTGTCCGCTCAGCGCAATCCAGTGCAAAGTCCTTCTCTACGATCGTAGCAGACCCCGCTGGCTCACCACTAACTGACGTTTCTGCGCAAGAGTTTAGCCCCGCGAGGCTAGTGCTGTTACTCGTACCTGAGCGCGGCCATGGGATCGATTCGGCTGGCCCGCCACGCGGGAATCCAGCAGGCGAGTGCTGCGACGCTTAACAGTATCGCCGGAACACCGAGGAAAACCGGAAGGTCGATCACGCCTTTCGTGATGACGTGGATGGAAATGACGAGCGCTAGCAGCCATCCAATGGCTGCGCCGCGGGCGATGGCACCCAAGTTTTCGCGAATAATCTGCCGGACGATGCGGGCGCTGGTCGCGCCGAGCGTCAAACGCACGCCGATTTCTCTGGTGCGCCTCGAGACCGCGTAGCCCACCACGGAGTAGATGCCGATGGCCGCGAGAGCGAGCAGCAGCGGCCCCAGTACCACGAACATGCGCGCGGGAATGCGCCGAAAATAAAGGTTCCGCTCGATGTGTTGCGAGAAGGTTCGCACATCGTAGAGAGGAAGCATGGGATCGAGATCGCGCAGGACGGCGCGGGCCTCCGAGGCGAGTGCCGTTTCCTTACCGCCCCGCGTCCGCAGGTGAATTTCGCCCTGCGAGGCCGGATTATCCCGGTACGAGAGGTAGATGGCGGGCTGCGCGGGCTCGCCGAAGGCATCGTATACCGAGTTGCGCGCCACGCCGATGATGGTGAAGCTGCCACGGCGCATCTCGAGGCGGCGGCCGATGGCATCCGCCCCGTTCAGGTAATGACGGACAAACTCTTCGTTGACGATAGCTTGTGCGGGCGCGGATTGGTCTCGCATGTCGACAAAGTCGCGACCCGCGACAAGCGGGATGTTCATCAATTGTAGATATCCGGGTGTGACGGTGTTGGTGATCGCGCGATCCAGGCCCGCCTTGGTGCGGACGTAACCTGCGACGGTGAACGAGCGCGTGGGAATACCATGCAAATCCAGTGGAACATTGGTGGTGATGGCGGCGGCCTCTACATCCGGCAACGCGCGCAGCCGTTCCAGCAGTAGCGCGGTAAATTCGCGCGCACCAGCGTCGCCGGGATTGCGTCCGCGCAAATCGTAGGCGGACAAGAGAATGCCTTCGCTACGGAATCGCGGATCGATTTGCCGCGCGGAGCGGAAACCTTGCAGGAAGAGGGCCGCGGCGATCAGGACGACCATGGCCAGCGCGACTTCCGCGCCCATTAATAGTTTGCGCGCGCGGCTGCGGGGCGCGGTGTTGAAACCGGAACGGAGCGCGTCCTGAGCATCCATGCGAGAGAGATGGAGCGCGGGCGGGGTGCTGAAAATCAACCCGCAGATCATCCCGAGCGACATAGCGAAGGCCAGCGTGAACTTGTCGACGCCGGTCTGAAACTGGATGGGGAATGCGCCGATGAGCGGCGCCCATCGCAACGCGGTCGTGCCCCAGACAGCGAAGGCGGCTCCGAGACCTGCGCCGAGCAGCGCGAGCAACAGATTTTCCGACAGCACCAGGCTGGCGATCCGCCAACGGCCCGCGCCGAGGGCCAGGCGCACGGCCATCTCCCGCTGGCGCGCGGTTCCGCGAGCCAGCATCAGGTTCGCGGTGTTGCCGCAAACCGCCAAAAGCAGAAGTAGCATTACGATTTGCAAGACGGCCAGCCCGCCAATCAGAAAGTGCTGCGGACCTCGTGGCGTTTCCCAAAAGGAGAGAATTTTCCCGGTGGTGCCGGCGCTGGCCTCGGGATAATCGCGCGCCGACTGCGCCATGGCGCTGGTAAATTCGGCTTGAGCTTGGGCTCGCGTGGCGCCCGGCCGCAACATGCCGATCAGGGAATACGCGCGGACCGTGCGATCCTCAAGGTCGCGTGCGCCCGGAACCAGCATCGGCGTCATCGTGGCCGGAACCCAAAGCTCAAACTTCAGGGGGACCAAAGTGCCTTGGAAATGCTTCGGTGCAACGCCGATGATGGTCAGTTCGCGATCGTTGACGCGCGCTTTCTGACCCACCACGTTCGGTGCGCCGCTGAACCTGGTCTGCCAGTAGTCGTACGAAATCACCACCACCGCCTGAGTACCGGGCTGCTCGGCTTCTGATGGCTGAATGAATCGCCCGATGGCCGGCTGGAGGCCCAGCGCCGAAAAATAGTTTCCCGACACGAGCTGGCCGAAAATTCGTTCGGTTTGGCCCTTTCCTCCGACATTGAACGGGACCATTTCCGTGGCCACCAGGTCCCGCAGGGCCGGAAGTTGCCTCTGCAGGTCGCGGTATTCCAGCCACGAAGCGCCGGGAAAATCGCCCGTTTCGGTATGGGGCTCGACCAGCAAAAAATTTGAGGCGCCATGGACGGCGGGCATGGGCTCGAAGAACAAGAGCTGAATCCAAGAGAAGATCGCGGCATTCACGCCAATTCCGATTGCCAAGGACAGGATGATGACGCCTGCCAGCCCCGGCATACGGGAGATGTTGAGCGCGGCGCGGCGCAAATCGCCGAGAAAATTTTCGATGAGTGGCAGGCCGCGGACCGCCCGATAGTCTTGCTTGATGGCTTCGACGCCGCCGAACTTAAGCATGGCCTGGCGACGCGCCTCGACAGGCGATAGCCCAGCGCGCAGATTGTCATCAGTTTGCAGGTCGATATGTTGCGCAATTTCTTCCCGCAAGCGTTCTTCTCGCTCACGGTTGGCAGCCGAATGGAGAACGCGTCCAAGGAAGCGCCTGAGAGATTTCATGATAAATCGCCCGTTTTGACCTGAAAGAAGCGGCCAATGATCGCTGCCGTTTGTTCCCAACCCTGCGTCTCCGCCTGCAACTGCTTACGGCCTTGCCGGGTCAGTCGATAGAAGCGCGCCCGGCGATTATTTTCTGAGGCACCCCAGGCGGAGGCGATGGCGCCTTCCTGTTCGA
>JBEKVU010000341.1:0-5066 GCA_049513775.1 Candidatus Acidiferrum sp. | reverse complement strand
GCATGTTGTCGACGGCCTTCGGCCCAATTGGCGTCACACCGGCAGCCAGACCGCCGCTGCCAGACCACGCGTCCTTCCAGAGGTAGGAGTACTGCACGCCGAACTGGAACCGGCCCTTGGAGCCCTGGTAGAACTTGTACCAGAAGCCGGCTGTGCCTTCCTGGATGACCTTGATATCGCCCGCGCAGTTTGAACCGGCCGACGGGTTGAAGTCGTTGGTCGGCACTCCCTTCGGTCGCGCAGCCGGAGTTGTTGGCAATTTCCCGTGCACAAGAAGAGGACGTTATAGCGGCTCATTTAGGGCATACGGGCATACGTCATAGGGTACGCACAGAACTCATATATGTAAAGACATATATATTGTATACTGCGTTGGTGCCAAGAGCTCAGACCAATGCTTCTCTCGACCTGCTGTTCCGCGCTCTGGCGGATTCAACGCGCTTGCGGCTCTTGAACTTAATTGCGGATCGGGAGATCTGTGTTTGCTACTTCGTCGAAATTTTGAACATCAGCCAGCCCAAAGTTTCTCGGCATCTCGCCTATCTGCGCCGCGCGGGAATGGTCGCCTCGCGTCGCGAAGGAAAGTGGATGCATTACAGGCTGGTAATGCCAAAGGATCAGGCCACTGCAAGCATACTGGGTGAGGTACTCAAGCATTTGAAACAGAAACCTGAAATGCACAAAGACATCTGGCGTCTTAGCGCAGTATGCTGTGCACCGCAGAAGTATGAACTACCAGCAGCTGCGCCACAGCCGGCGCTAGTAACGCTATAGCGACCGACGCTCATCTTCGGCAGAAGTTAAGTTGTAACCGAATGCTGTGAGCGGGACTGCGCACGAACTCTGCAAGAATCCAACGTTTTCGCTCGATTCGGGTTACCTTTGAGTGAAAAGCAGATTCCCCGATTTGTTGGAAACGCTAGTAGTTAGAAGTAACGGATGAAGCTATTGGAGTCGAGTCGCGTGCGCCCCAAGCGCCCAAGCCTACCCTTCAACGCGTCGTCTCTTTCTTTGCCTTGCGTCCAACAGGCATTGGTTTGTCTCGGCCCTACCACAGCAGCTTCAGACCAAACTGAATCTGCCTAGAAGTGGTGGCGGTTGAGGTAATGACGCCGGCGGTAGGCGAGGGTCCCCCGGTCGCTGCCGCGTAAACCACCGGATTCGGCGTATTGAGGTTTGTGTGGTTAAAGATGTTGAAGAATTCCGCGCGAAACTTTAGATCGAGCCGTTCGGTAAGCGCGAACTTTTTCGCCAACGACAGGTCCGTGGTCACCAGCCTGGGGCCCTGCAACGTGTTGCGGCCCGCGTTGCCGTATGTGCCGGCTAACGGCTGGATAAACGCGTTGGGATTGAAATATTGGTTTGGCCCGCCCTCGATGATTGAACCTGTAAAATTTGGATTCACCGACGGCCTTACGGGATTGCGGGTGTCGCCGTCGTTCGATGGATTGTACGAAAGTTGTGGCGTGAAGGGCAGTCCCGACTGCGCGGTCTCGATTCCGCTAAGTTGCCAATTGGCGACCAGCTTCTCGACCCACGCGCTGCCGGGCGTCAGATTGCCGCGACCGAACGGAAGATCATACGTGGCATTGACCGTGGCGCTTTGCCGCACGTCGAACGAAGCGCGCCCATAGTCGGCGCGAAGATCAAGCGGATTCGACGCAAAGGCGGGCGAATTCGTAGCCACGCTGGTGTTCATGCTGTCGCCGTCGTCGAGAGTTTTCGAAAAAGTGTACACGCCCCGGAATTGCAGCCCGCGCGCCATGCGGTGATTCACGTCGACTTCGAGACCGTGATAGGAGCTGATGCCTTCGGAAAACCAGTCGGTGGTATTCCACACCGAGTTGTCCGAGAGCGCCGCGTTGGTCGGATAGTAGAATGCGCCCGCGGGATAGCCTGCCGGGCACGGCGAAGCAGGGCAGATCGTTGGCACGGGCAGGTTAGCGTCAACGGAAAGCAATTCATGATAAGCGTGCGAACCGATGTAACTCACCCCAAGCGAAGTGCTGGGAAAAACCTCCTGCTCGATCTTCAGCGTCCAGGACTCAACGGTCGGCGTTTGCAGATCGGGCTGCACGCCGCTGGGGATAATTTTCGAGCTCGCATACGTTGCGTCTGGAGAGATACTTGAGAAGTTGATGTTTTTCACCGCGAACACCGTGTTGTACGGAGCGTTTTGGTCGAGGCGGTAACTCAGATTGTCGAGGAGCGCGTAGTAAAGACCAGCGCCGGCGCGGATGACCGTCTTCTTCGATGCGAACGGCGACCACGCGATGGCCGCACGCGGAGCGGGCAAGAACTTCGCGTTGTTCACGCTGAGCGCCGAACCGCTAACGGTCGGCTGCGAAGCGATCACGCCGAGCGAGCTGAAACTGTAGTTCGACGCGCGGCCGTCCGCTTCATTCCAGCCGTTGGTGGATTCGCCGCGAAATCCGATCCGCAGCTCCAGCGAAGGTTTCAAGCGAATCGTGTCCTCCGCGTAGAACGCGCCTTCCAGGGAACGCCAGCCCAGCGGCGTGAACGTCGGCGCGTAGGTATAGGTGCTGACCTTGCCCTGCAGAAAACTCTGCAAGTTGGTGAACGAAGCTTGGCCGTATTGGTCTTGGACGAGCGTGTCGTTGGCTTGTATGCGCTGTAGCGATCCGCCAAAGGTAAACAAGTGTTTGCCGTGCGTAAGCGTAACTTGGTCGCTGGTGGTGAAGAGATTCCGCACCGCGGTGAGATTGCTCCCGGCGTTGGTGCCGCCATTGGTGATCTGCGAAGCTCCGTTCAAAGTTGTACCGCCGCCAACCACCACCGCGCCCACAGGATCATCGGCATGAATCCAGCCCGGCAAATCCACCGTGGTTCCCCCATTGAAGTAAAATCCGCCGCGCGAGAAACCGAAGGTCGCGCGATTAATCAGGGTCGGAGAAAAGATGTGGGTTTCGCTCAGGCTGGCCACTTGTTCGCGCAGGAAAATATTGACCAGGCTGATGGGATTGCTTGACGGGGAGTGGGCTTCGCTGTCGTCCACGGTGTAAACGCCTGATAGTGAATCTTTCTCCGAGAAAATTTGGTCGAGACGCGCGGTTCCAAAGTCCTCACGAATGTTTTGCACTGGATTGGTGAACGCTTCGGCAATTCCGCTGGCTGCGCCGGTCGATGTGAGGACTTCCGGCCCGTTGGCGACGGGCCACAGCGCGAGCAGTGGCTGAATACTCGCGACCGCGCTGGCGCGAGAAGTTGCGTCGGGCACAAGCGAAAGATCGCTCAGCCCCAGGTTTTGGCGAAAGCCCTCGTAGTTGCCGAAGAGAAACGTTTTGTCCTTGCGAATCGGGCCGCCCAGCGTGGCGCCGAATACATTGCGCTGGAAATCCGGAATGTCCCCGTGATCGAAGAAGTTCCGCGCATCCAACGCGCTGTTGCGGACAAATTCATAGATGTCACCGTGGAGCTGGTTCGATCCCGAAGCGGTAACGATGTTGATCTGCGCGCCGGGCCGCTTGCCATACTCGGCGCCGTAGGAATCTGTCACCACGGCAAACTCGCGCACCGCGTCAACGCCTAAGAGCTGCCCGCTCACGCCGCCCGGTGTGTTGTTGATTTCCGAAGCGCTGGTGAATTCCACTCCGTTCAGCAAATAAAGATTCTCCTGCGGCCGATGTCCCGACGACGAGAACATGCTGCCCACCACGGAATTCGACGTGCCGATGCCGCCGGCGCGCTGTGACGTGTAGTTCACGATGCCCGGATTCAGGGTAAGCAGTTGGTCGTAGCTGCGGCCGTTCAGCGGCAAATCCTTGACCTCGCGTTCGCCAACGAGTCCGGAAATATCCTGCGTGCTAACGCTCACGGCCGGCCCCTGCTCTTGCACGATCACCGCCTCCTGCAATTGCCCGACGCGCAGCGTGAGATTCACTTCCGTGTGTTGCCCGACCACCAGCGCGATTCCCGTCCTGATTTCGGGACGAAATCCCGCAGCTTCGGCTTTAACCTCATACTGTCCGACCGCCAGGGACTCGACGTCGTATCGTCCCGCGTCATCAGCGGTAACGATGCGCTGCGCGCCGGTTTCATCGTTTTTCACGGTGATGGTAGCGCCCGTCAATACGGCGCCGCTGGCGTCCGTGATGGCTCCGGATATCGAGGCGACGGTCTGCGCGTGCGCGGCGGCTCCGAATGCCACCGAGACCGACGCGGCCAGAAAGGCAACGCGTCTCCAGAAGCCTAGGAATTGCTCGGCCTGCAAATTCTTATTCATGTTCATTGAACTCTCCTCGAATTTCGTCATGCGTTCTTCGTGCTTTTTCTGTCATTCGGTGCGCTTGGCCTGCATTTCGAGACGAAAAATCGTTCAGACACGAGAATCTTGGGTCCAAAAACAAAAAACCCATCGCCGAAAACATCCCTGGCGATGGGTTCATAAACCCTGAGGCTGAATTCAGGCTTTGTTGTTACATGCCTGGCCTACCCTCGCCAAAAGACACACGCCCGCCGCAGGTACAGCAACAACAATTGGGTGCGGTCTTTTGGAAGCGAGAAATCATCGCAAAGAGAGTACGCTGAGCACCAGTGTCGTAGCAACTCATAATTTCGATGCCG
The DNA here is from genome assembly GCA_049513775.1 of Candidatus Acidiferrum sp. Lineage (GTDB taxonomy): Bacteria > Acidobacteriota > Terriglobia > Acidiferrales > UBA7541 > Acidiferrum. Next base: position 482 of record JBEKVU010000341.1, on the reverse strand, counting down.
TAAATGCAAAGGTTCGGTACTGACACCCCGCACGAGCGATGCTTGCACCGTTCCAGTTGCCGGTCGAGTTCGTCGAGTACGATGGTCGATAGTAGTGGAGAAGACGGTCCACCTTGCGGTGCTCCTTCCTCCGCCGGACTCACCAGCCCGTTCTCCAGGACTCCCACCTGCAAGAATGCTCCGATCAATCGGAGCACTTTCTTGTCGGTTATGCTTACTAACGTTTTCATAGCACTCTCCAGACCATCGAGGGATCTAGGGTGTTGAAGCAATAGGAGCATGGTCCCCGCGATGGTCCTGTTCAGCGGTTTCGGACGGGAAGGCACGTTCGAGTAGGAGATCTTTTACCGTGTTCTGAACGGTGCGTGGAAATCGGTCTGCGTATTGTCTGAGTTTCGGAATGGATAGAAAACTTAGTTGGAATTCGTCCAGCGGCGTGGGTAATCCTTCCTGGCGATTCAGATAAATCCAATCGAGGAGTG
>JBEKVU010000340.1:0-5070 GCA_049513775.1 Candidatus Acidiferrum sp. | reverse complement strand
AGCGTGTTGCCTGGTCCGGTGACGACGGTTTCGGTGGTGATGGGCGTGGCGTGATCTTTGGCGCACGACGGTTCCTTGGACATGTCGATCGGCTTCGCCTTGGCGGGCGTGCCCTCAAAGGTAACTTTCCCGCTGATGCTGCCCGAGCCGGCGGGGCCCGCGGACGTCATCACGACGGCGACGAGGGTAGCCAGAGCTGCTAGAAAAACATGCTTAAAAGTCATGCCTTGTACTCCTCCTGAAAGCGGTAATTCACTCATATCACAATATTACTGTTTAACACCAGATCCGGTCGGGGTGCCATAGATTCTTTGCGCCGCGACGATTTCCGCGCCTTCCTTGGTGGTAACCCAAAGAGCGAGTTCAGGGCTCTTGTGCGTGACCTGCAGGGTGCGCAGGTAGTGCACGAGATCCCAGGCTTCTTCCGGCTTGATTACATCGGCAAAGGAAGGCATTGGCGTACCATCCACGCCGGTGATGAAGATCTTGTATAGGTCGGCATTCGTCGAGCCGCACTTGAATCGCGAACCGGCGGCAAAGTTGTAGGGGCGGATGGGCTGATCGTTGCTGTCGGTCAGCGTGGAAGCCGAGGGGCCATCGCCGCGGCCTTCCGGACCATGGCACTTCCAGCATTCGAGCTTCGTGAAGAGCTCCTTGCCGTGCTTGATGCTTTCTACCGTGAGCGGCGGCTCCGCAGGAACGGTGATCGGAGTACCGGGCTTTTCCGTTTTCCAGCGCGGCGAGAAGGTTTTGATGAAGGCCACGAGGTCGGCGCGGTTCTGGTCGGTTAACGTGATCCACGACGGCATGTTCGAATTATTGAAGCCCCGCTTGATGGAGTTGAAGAGATCTTCGTCGGTGGGAAGCGTGCCGGTGACCGTCGAGCGGCACTTAAATGTGGCGGCGACGAAATTGCGCGGCAGAATATTTAGATACTGCGCGTTTTCGCCGTTGCCGTCGCCGCGAAAGCCGTGGCAGCCCCAGCAATAGCGGAAATAGAGCTGCTTGCCGGCGCCCACGTTGCCTTCGTACTTGCCAATGTGGGCGTCCTGGGCGGAAACGACCAGCGGCGCGGCAAGAAGGATGGCGACAGCTACGAACAAGTTAGAGATGTTTAGTTTTCGCATAGTCTCCATCCTTAGAACGCGAAGTCAAAGCCGGCGAGCAGACTGCTGAAATCAAGGTCACGGCCGGTGACGGGCGAGGTGCCCCGCTGATGGCTGTAGGCGTATTCACCGTGGAAGGCAAAGCCCGCGCGGGTGGAAATGAATGGATAGTAACGCCCGCCAAAGGTGTAGACGTCCTCGTTGCCAAATCCTTGAAAGGGGACGCTGACCCCGGGAATGTAGGCGTTGGTGGGATCAACGGGCAAGGCTTGCTGCGACATACGCACGAGTTCGACGCGCTGGATCAGAATATATTGCGGGTTGAAGGTGTAATGGCTCTCAAAGAGCGCGCCATTCCAGATGGCGTTGCGCGCGCCGGTCGGCAGGGTGAGATTCGAGGGCGTGCCCGTGGCGAGGTATTTGTCGTCCGAGCTATGGAAATACATCGCGGTGAGGTCGTATTTCTTGATGAAAAACTGGCCGATCAGGCCGGCGCGATAGAAACTGCGGTTTCCGATGCCCGTGCCGGGCAAGCCATTCGCGGCATTGCCAAGCCCGCCCTCGGTGAATTGAAAATAGGTGGGAGCCTGACCGATATAGTCGAACGCGCCAATGCGCTGTAGGCCCAGGCTACCCACCTGGAAGGCTTGGCTAAAGGTGAAGAAGCCATCGTAAGTTCGGTTCGTCGGCAGGTTAGGGGATCCGTCATTGGAGCTAAGTATCGAAGCCGAGTAGCGCGTGCGGTCATCCTTGGAATGGCCCATCAATTCAAAGCCCACCTGGTTATCGCCGATACCAAACGTGAACAGCGGGAAGGCGGGATTGAGGCCGTTGTTTTCCGTGGCGGGCTGAAAGTGATAGTTGGTGTAAACGCCGGAGACGTTGGTCAGCGTGAGAATGCGCTTTTCAGAGAGCAGGTTATCGAGCTCAAATTTGCCGAGCTTGAGGTTGATCCAGGAAGAGCCGGCCAAATTGTCAAGACGGGCGAAGACGGTTTCAAAGTGAAATGCTCCGGTGTTATCGGAGGAGGGCAAAACGTAGAAAGAGACGTTCTTGGCCAACGTGCCGCCGGTATGGAAATCGAGGCCGCTCCAATCAAAACCGTGAGTGGTGACGTTGCCTTCGGTTTGTCCGCCGGTCGTGCTGGTCGGATCGTCTACTTGGGCGCGGTTTTCATTTTCGCGATGAATGAAAGTGGTCATGCGAAACGTGACGGGCCAGTACGCGGGATTCTGAAAGATGGGAGCGTCGCGGTCATTGCCGAGCTGATAGCCATTGTCCTTGAATGCCTGGCCGAAGGGACTGAGCATGGGCCAGGCGAGATGGCAAGCCGAGCAAGGCATGCCGTATTTTCGAGCAAAGGCGGGGATGGCGTGAATCTTGATCGCCGGAAGCGGGGCCGCCAAGGAAGGAGTGTTTGCGGTAAGCAGCAGCACCAGCGTTAGCAGTGCGCCGAGAAGAGATGGGACAGCACGGATGGACTTTCTCGTCAGACTGATAGCATCAACAAATTGCATACCGCCTCCTGCGCGTGATTCGCTTAAAGAAAAACGTTCGGTTGGTTTCTGTGCCGAGCGGCAACAGACGAGGGAAGGAGGCGGGTACAGTTCGAACTTCGGGCCCGTAGGAAGCCCGAGATTCGTCCGTTCTACCGAATGCAAATAGCGAGAGCACGCCCATAGGAGATCAGAGCCACTTTCGAGCAACAAAAGTAGCGGCAAGTCCCCAAGTCCCTGAACCGCGCAAATCCTAACGCTGGAAAAATACGAATGCAAGAGATTTCTTATATATATTCAAAATTATTTTCGTCAGACGGCGCTGCCGCTGATTCAAGGCCATTTGGTCGACCGCAATTTGACAGCCGGTCGCGATTCGGGTTACTTACGAGGGCGACACAAGCTGCAGGAAGCCTAATGCTCCATTCTGGTATCCAACGAAAGATGGCCATCAGCGCAAAAAATCCTCGCCGGTATGCTGCGCTGCTGCTCGGCCTGACGCTCTTCGCCGCAGCCTCTTCGGTTGCGGCTAAGGAACATGAGGAAGGGCCGGGATTCGTCAAGGAACTCGAAGCTTCGCCACGCGATGTGCTCGACGCGCTGAAGTACGACCTGGAAGACCAAACCATCCATGGCACGACCATCTATGACAAGCAGCCGTCACTGACCGGCGCAACGCAAGCGAGCACCTCGAAATATTTCGATCCGTGGAGCCACGGAGGGCAAGTATTTTATAAGGTCCGCACCGGCGCCATCGCGCCGCGGCATTTTCTTGAGAGCGCGGACCAGGGCACCGTGGTGGTGCGATTTGTGCTGACCACCTTGACGCCGGACCGTTCGCGGCTGCGCATCGACGCGATTTACGTCGAGGACGCGCACCGCACCTATCACATTTCCGACGGCACCGTGGAAGGCGCGGAATTCAAAGTGATTCAGGACCGCTTGACGGCCATCCAGGTGGACGAACAAGAAGCGGCGGATGCGAAGAAGCGCCGGGACAGCGCGGAACTCGTGCGACAGAATTTCTTGCAACAACGCCAGGATGAAGCTGCACGGCTGGCTACCGCGCAAGAATCCGTCAAAGATCTGCAGGAACGCGTACAGAAATTGCGGCGCGAAGTGGATCGCCGGGTCAAGGCGCCGGGCGCGGACTTGAAAGCGGCACCCTTCCGCAGCGCGGCGACCATCGCGCCGATGGCGGCGTACACCGAGGTGGCCGTTATTATCGTCACACCGTATTGGCTGGGCATCGAGGAGCCGGACGGTCAGCGCGGGTGGCTGCCCGCGGATCAACTGGAAGCTATTCCTTGATACAAAATCCCGCGCGTCGGCGTTGCTGGAAAATTTGGCGGGCCACAGGAGCCGCGCTGCTCGTGCTGGCGCACGCCTGCCCGGCGAAAGCGCAAGAGCAGGCGATTCCCTATGCGCGGACGTTCGCCAAGCCCAAGGCGGAAGTCGATCAAGCGTTGAAAGATTTAGGAGCGTTCGCGGGGCAGAAACTGCCGACGGTAGAAGGATTTGTCGCCACACCCCGGAAACCGTTTAGCCGTTACGAGCGAGCGTTTTACCAACTGGAGATCGAACTTTTTCCAGGCACCGGCGCGCGCGGCGGAACGGTAGTGCAAGTACGCGCCAAGATCACTGCGTGGTATGCCGACCCCGATCCGGCAAACTCTGGTTACGAAGTTTTAGCGTCCAACGGGCGGCTGGAGTTCGATCTACTGGACCGACTGGACGAAAGATTGGGCACCGCACCGCCGCAAGCTGGGCGCTCCGGGCAAGGTTCGGATTTGTCCGCGCCCAAGGCCAAGCTGGATCTGTCCGGCGTGCCCGGCGCCGCGCAATTGTCCACCAACACGAATAGCAACGCGGTTCCGCGCACGAGCGAGTTATCGGAACTGCGCTCGCGCCGCGAAGACGCGGAAAAACGCGAGCAGCAGTTGAGCGGACAACTGCAGGAGCTGCAGGAAATCCAGAAAAATCAGGCGCATCCCGCGAACCTGGTGGCGGTGAAAAAATCCGGGACGCCAGTACTGGCGCGCCCGGCGGAAGGCGCCAAAGTGCTGTTCCTGGCGGCCGCTGGAGACGAATTTGAATATCTGGACTCGGACGGCGCGTGGCTGCACGTGGGAATTTCCGGAGTTTCGCGGGGATACGTGCGGCGCAGCGGCGTCGAACTGACGGATTTCATAATCTCCCGCATCGCCGCGCAGGATCAGGCTACGGCCACAAAGGAAAACGCGGCGCCCTTCCGCGTGGAACGCGAAGAAAGCAGCATGTTTCCCGGAGCTTGGGCAAGCTTGAAGGGAAAGACGGTGAAAATTTACACCGTGCAACCGATCTCGCAGGACGCGAAAGATACGGATGCCCGCGCGAAATTATCGTTCGCGGCCGGACTGTTCCGCAAATTTGCGGCAGGTGAAAGCGAGACGCCTGCCGTCGACGGCGTGGTGGTGATCTACGATTCC
>JBEKVU010000339.1:0-5072 GCA_049513775.1 Candidatus Acidiferrum sp. | reverse complement strand
ATGTTTACGAAAACCGTCACGGAGAACTATCCGTACGAGAAGGTCCATTTTCAGCCGCGCTACCGCGGCATTCACGTGCTGCATCGGGACGAAAGCGGTTTGGAAAAGTGCGTGGGCTGTTTTTTGTGCGCGGCGGCCTGCCCGGCCAATTGTATTTATATTGAAGCTGCGGAAAATACCGACGTGAATCGCATTTCCGCCGGCGAACGCTACGCCAGCGTCTACAATATCGATTATTCACGCTGCATTTTTTGCGGATATTGCGTGGAAGCGTGCCCTACGGACGCGATCACCCATGGCCATGGGTTCGAGCTGGCGACCTACGACATCAATTCGTTGGTGTATCGCAAGGAACAATTGTTGGAGAAGGACGTGGCCGCTCCTCCCGGCTTGAAGTAAAAAGTCCTGCGCGCGAAGCCTGCGGTTCGTACTAACCACAAATAAATTGTGCGTGAGTGAAATGGACAGGATTTTGGCCTGTCCGTGTTGTTTTGGTACGCTGCGCAGGGTCAACAGCTTGGAGGTGTAAGTCCAGCACTCTGCTACAGATTTTTTCTGATTTCGCGCACGCCGAGGCCCAGGTGCCGCCGCAAGAGGGTCCTCAGAGTGACGCCATCGGCGTAGCCGACGCGCGCGGCGATCGCCTCGACGTTGGCATCAGTGGTCTTCAGCAAGTGCACCGCGCGCTCCACGCGCAGCTCCTGAAAATAAGACAGCGGAGACTTCCCGAGCACGGCTCGCAAGCGTCGTGCTAGTGTTCTTCGGCTCGACCCCGTCGTTGCCGCGGCGTCGTAGAGCGAAAAGCCCTGCTCCAAGCGTCCGCGCGCCCAGCGCTCGAAACGTTCGACCAAGGGATCCGAATGAGCCAGGTGATCCACCAAAACGTAGGCGGATTGCGCAGGGCGGGAATCGACCACGAGATATTTCGCCGTCAAAGCAGCCAGTCTCGGGCTTTTCTGCCGAATTAACCACAAAGCCAAATCCATGTGACTCAGCGCCGCACCGGCGGTCACGAACCTGCCGGACTTTACGATCATCTGCGACTCATTTAGCCGCACCGAGGGATACCGCTGGCGAAATAAGGGAGCGAGCCACCAGGTCGTCGTCGCGTCGTGGCCGTTGAGTAGCCCGGATTCCGCCAGTACGAACGTCCCAATGCACGCGGCGGCGGTGACTGCGCCGCGCTCCGCCCACGAGCAGAGCATTCCTGCTGTGTCGCGAACATCCGTTCGCGCCAGAGCAGTTTGCAGCGGACCGGGCATCTTAAAGCCGATCGCTGGAACGACTACCCAATCGGGAAAGTTCCGCCGCGAAACGGGCACCACGGGGACGGTCAGGCCTTGCGACGTTTTCACGGACTTGCGCATTCCGACAATGGACACCTCAAAGCGCGGCGCGCTCAGCGAAGACGCTTCCGCGAGTTCATTGGCGGTTTGAAACGCGTCCAGCACTGTGGCCAAACCGGTGTCAAAGACTCCATCGAGTACCAGCACGTGAACTTTCATGGCAAAGATGATATCAACTTTGGCGATCTTGCCAATAGGCTTTTGCAGCGCCGCGCGCTACATTTGCTCCTGCCGGCATGACTGTTCCGGCCAAGGAGAAACGCATGATTAAAGTGGCATTATTCGCGCGGTTGGAAGCGAAAGCTGGGAAAGAGAACGAGGTAGCCAAGTTCCTCGAAGCCGGACTGGCTATGGCCAATCAAGAGACCACCACGCCTATCTGGTTTGCTTTGCGACTAGGGCCGACAACCTTTGGTATATTTGATGCCTTTGCCGACGAAAGCGGACGCCAGGCGCATTTGACCGGCCCCATCGCCAAAGCGCTCATGGCCAACGCGCCGGATCTTCTGGCCAAGGCGCCGCAAATCGAGCAGCTGGAAGTTTTGGGTGCGAAGCTTCCGTGAACATCGTCGCTGCCGGCGACGGGAGTAAGGCACGCATGTCGATGAACCGCTATGGCCTGCCCGATTCGCAGGAAGCCGCGGCGATGACCGGCAGGGAATTTCTGCAGGCCATCGTCGACGGCCGCTTTCCGCAGCCGCCAATCGGGCAGACGCTGTCCTTCTGGATCGCGGGGGTTGGCGATGGTTTCGCCGTCTTCGAGGGCGATCCCGGCGCGCAACTATGCAATCCGATGGGTGTGGTGCATGGCGGCTGGGCGCTTACCCTGCTGGACAGCGCGACCGGCTGCGCCGCTCATTCGCTGCTGCCCCCGGGTGTTGGCTCAACGTCGATCGAAACGAAAGTCAATTTTTCCCGCGCCATCCGGCCGGACACTGGCCGCGTGCGCGCTGAGGGTCGCGTGGTCTCTCAGGGGCGGCAGATCATCTCTACGGAAGGCAAACTCTTTGCTCCGGACGGTCGCGTCCTGGCTCACGGCACCTCAACGGTTTTTGTGCTGAGCAATGACCGCTAGAATCGATGGTTGTTCGTTCTCGCACAGGGCTTTCCCGGTTTCGAACAGTGCTTTTGGCCCGCGCTGCCGACGGTTCCAACTAAGTTGCTCCATCCAAGCGTCTTAACGCACACCCATCGCGGCACGGTGCGTGCTGCCTGCAAGCCCATCTTGCTGTGATGCATTGAGTTTGAAGGCATCGCGTGGACGTGGAGGCACGGTGGGCACCTTGTTCCAAGACATTCGCTATGCCTGGCGTACCCTGCGCAAAGATCCCGGCTTCGCACTCGTCGGGGTGCTTACGTTGGCGCTCGGCATTGGCGCGAACACCGCCATTTTCAGCATGGTGGACTCTTTCTTGCTTCGGCCGTTACCGGTGAAAGATCCCGCGCAGATCGTGTCGCTCGCCTATCAACAGAAAAAAGGCCCACTGCAAAACAACTTTTCCGTTCCGGAATTGGAGGATCTGCAGCGTCAGACCTCCGCGGCTCTTTCCGACGTCTTCGCCTTTCAGTTTGGCGCTGGGGGCATCACGCGCAATGGAAAGACGCAGCCCGTTACCGTGAACTACGTGTCTGGAAATTTTTTCACGGCGCTTGGGATTAAGCCAGAGCTCGGACGCTTTATCGTGCCTGGCGAGGGCGATCCTTCGGTCGTAAATCCGGTGCTGGTTCTGGGGTACAACTACTGGAAGACGCACTTCGGCGCCGATCCCAGCATCGTGGGCCAGACCGTTTCCTACAACGGGCAGCCGATGACCGTAATCGGCGTGGCGCCGCGCGGATTCCATGGCTTGTACACGATTCTGGATGCCCAAGGTTATCTGCCCCTGGGGATGCTACTGGCCGACAGTAGCACTCCGAAAGATATGCCGACGAACCGCGAGTTGCGCTACATGATTTTGCTTGGGCGTTTGCAATCGGGAGTTCGCCTCAACGAGGCCCAATCTGTACTGCAGGTGGTGTCACAGCGCCTCTCGCATGATTACCCAAAGAGCGAGGAGGGCATCGCGGTTAAGGCTTTTCCCGAAAGGCTCTCGCGGCCGCAACCAGATCTCGATAATACGATGCTTAAGATGGCAGCGCTGTTCCTGATTCTGGCGGCCCTGGTTCTGCTGCTGGCTTGCGGCAACGTCGCCAATTTTCTGCTGGTGCGTGCCACTGTGCGGCAGCGCGAATTGGCAATTCGCGCCGCACTCGGGGGTTCACGCAGCCGCCTGATTCGTCAGTTACTAACGGAGAGCGTGCTGCTGGCGCTGTGCGGAGGTTTTGCGGGAGTTCTATTGGGGCTCTGGGGCACCGCCTTCTTGAGTTCGATCCACTTGCAGACGACGCTTCCGGTGATCGTGGATTTTCAGTTCGATTGGCGCGTTTTCCTCTACGCCTTCAGTGCCGCGCTAACCACCGGAGTTTTCGTGGGCATTGTGCCGGCCCTGCGCGCCTCTAACGGACACATGCTCGAGGTCATTCGCGAGGGCGGCCGCACTGTGACCTCCAGCCGTAACTGGCTGCGCAGCGGTTTGGTGGTGGCGCAGGTAGCCGGCTCCTTAATGCTTCTCATCGTTGCCGGATTGATGACCCGCAGTCTGGCTCATGTGCGGCAGTCGAGTCTTGGATTTGAGCCGCAACGGGTGTTGAATATGACGCTCGATCCCGTTGAAATCGGATATAACAAAGAACAGGGCTTGGCTTTCTATAAGCAACTGCTGGAACGCGTGACGAATGTTCCCGGAGTGCAATCGGCGAGCGTGGCGTTTTCCACGCCCCTCGGCTACTACAACAATGGCGATACGCTAGATATTACGGGCTACGAAATGGCGGCCAGAGAGGCGCCGCCATCCGTGGGGTTCAACCAGGTCACTCCGGGCTATTTCCGCACACTGAGCATTCCGCTTTTGCAGGGCCGCGACTTTGACGCCAAGGACGCGGAAGGCGCGCAGGCGGTAGCCATCGTGAACGAAGCTATGGCCGCGAAATTCTGGCCGCAGATGGATCCCATCGGGCGCGAATTCAAAATGGTGAGCGACCGCGCCCATCCGATGCGTGTTGTAGGTGTGGCGAAGAACAGCCGTACCACCGGCCTTACAGGTCCCGTGAGTCCATTCTTCTACGTCCCTTTCGCGCAGCAATACTCGTCGATTGCCACGCTGCAGGTGCGTAGCGTCTCGACGCCGGAGTCCATCGCCGGACCGATACGCGAGCAGGTTTCCGCGCTTGCCCCGGCAATGCCGATTTTTGACGTGCGCCCCATGCTGCAAGGTCTGGAAACGCTAAACGGCTTCTTGGTTTTCGAGTTGGCCGCGGGTTTGGCCGGCGCGATGGGGCTTTTGGGACTGGTGTTGGCGGTCGTGGGCGTCTTCGGCGTCATTTCCTTTTCGGTCAGCCAGCGCACGCACGAGATTGGCATTCGCATGGCCCTTGGCGCTGGAGCACACAGCGTTTTGCAAATGATTGTGCGCCAAGGCACGTCGATCGTGGCGCTAGGCTTGGCGCTCGGAATTCTGATGGCGCTGGGAATCGCGCGCCTGGTGGGAAGTTTTCTGGCGGTGAGTCCCTTCGATCCGTTGACCTACGTAAGCGTCACGCTGGCATTGACGCTCGTGGCGCTGCTGGCGTGTTACATCCCCGCGCGACGCGCCACGCGCGTCGATCCGATGGTTGCTCTGCGTTACG
>JBEKVU010000338.1:0-5077 GCA_049513775.1 Candidatus Acidiferrum sp. | reverse complement strand
CAGCGCTCGAGCGCATTGCCGCGGTGTTTGCCCAGATTGCTGCAATTCCTCCGCCGAGCATCGATAAGCCGTCGCCGGAAGACTTGTGGAATTTGCTGAAGACCGGACGCGGCGTGCGCGGCCTCGGCAAGACCGGCATCTTCGATCTGCTGCGCTGGGGCCCGATGGCCGCCGCGGATTTCGTCTCCGAATTTTTTGAAAGCGAATTGGTTCGCGCGGTGATCGCGGCGCGCGGCATTTTCGGCACAGCGCTGGGGCCGTGGTCCGCGGGCTCGACGGCGGTGCTGCTCATGCGCGCTGCGGCCGACGCGCATCCGGTTGGTCCAGCCGCGTTCCCACGCGGCGGGCTCGGCGCGCTCAGCGCCGCGCTTGCAGATAGCGCGCGCAAGGCGGGCGCCGAGATTCGCGTCGCCGCCGAAGTGCAGCACATTCGCGTGAAAGATGGCGCCGTCGCGGGCGTCGTGCTTGCCGATGGCGAAGAGATTGCCATCGAAGCGGTGGTATCCGGCGTCGATCCCAAACGCACATTTTTTAGTCTGCTCGATCCTTCGCAGCTCGATCCCACGTTTGCCATGCGCATCAAGAACGTGCGCGCAAACGGCACGGTAGCCAAAGTGAATCTTGCGCTCGGCGATTTGCCCGGGTTTCCCGCGCTGGCTTCGGCGATTGGCGCGGATGGTTTCCGCCAGGCGCTTTCGGGCCGCATCCACATCGGCCCGGAGATCGATTATCTGGAGAAAGCGTTTGATGCGTCGAAGTATGGGGAGTTCTCGGCGGCGCCGTATTTGGACGTCACCATTCCGACGCTGCTCGATCCTTCGCTCGCGCCGGAAGGCAAGCAGGTTCTCTCCGCGTACGTGCAATTCGCTCCGTGCAAACTGAAAAAAGGAAACTGGAATTCCAAGCGCGATGAACTCGGCCGCGTGGTGATTAACACGCTCGGCGCGTATGCGCCCAACCTGCCGAATTTAGTAGAAGCCATCCAGGTGATCACGCCCCAAGATCTTGAGACCACCTACGGCTTTACCGGCGGACACATCTATCACGGCGAACTGGCGCTCGACCAGCTCTTCACCATGCGCCCGGTGCTCGATTGGGCGCGCTACCTGACCCCCGTGCGTGGCTTGTATCTGTGCGGCTCAGGCACGCATCCCGGAAACGGCCTAACGGGCGCTTCCGGCGCCAACGCCGCAAAGGAAATCATCCGCGACTTGCGTTGAGTCTCTCGAGCTTCTGCACTTTGCACAAATGTATCGCCTGAGAACGTCGTTATGACCTCCATCGATCGAAACAAGCTCAAAATTCTTCGTGAGCGCGAAGAGCAGCGCTTCGTTGCAGAGCACCCACGCTCAGCCGAGTTGTACCAGAGGGCGCAAGGCACGCTCCTCGGTGGCGTGCCCATGAACTGGATGAAGAAGTGGGCTGGGGCATTCCCCATCTTCGTTGCACATGCCAGTGGCGCGCATTTTACCGATGTCGATGGGCACGACTACGTTGATTTGTGTCTCGGAGATACGGGCGCGATGACCGGGCATTCGCCGAGAGCGGTGGCGGATGCCATGGCGCGGCGCCTGCGCGAAGGCATCACGTTGATGCTGCCCACCGAGGATGCGGTGTGGGTTGGCGAAGAGTTGCAGCGGCGATTTGGATTGCCGCTCTGGCAGTTCACCTTGACGGCTACCGATGCCAACCGCTTCGCCATTCGCATTGCGCGAGAGATTACCCAGCGCGCGAAGATTCTAGTGTTCAACTACTGCTACCACGGCACCGTGGATGAAACATTGGCGTCGCTGCGTGATGGCGTGGTCGGCCCGCGGCGCGGGAACATTGGGCCGCCTGTCGATCCCGCTGCCACCACGCGCGTCGTGGAGTTTAACGATCTGAATGCGCTCGAGGCGGCGCTGAAGCACAGCGACGTGGCCTGCATCCTGGCCGAGCCAGCCATGACCAACGTGGGTGTTATTCTGCCGGACGCTGGTTACTGGAAAACCGCTCAGCAACTCGCTCGGCGTTATGGTGCGCTATTCATTGCCGACGAAACGCACACCATTTGCGCGGGAGCTGGCGGTTGCACGCGGTTGTGGAATCTGGAACCGGATATTTTCGTGCTCGGCAAAGCGATCGGCAGTGGCATTCCTGGCGCGGCGTACGGCTGCACGGACGAAGTGGCGCAGCGGATCGCGGCGCGTATCGAGCTTGAGGACTGCGACGTGGGCGGCATCGGCGGAACGTTGGCCGGGAATGCTATGTCGTTGGCAGCCATGCGCGCCACCTTCGAACACGTGCTGACGCCAAATGCGTTTTTGCAAATGATCCCGCTGGCGGAGCGCTTCGCCGCCGGAGTGGCGGAGCGCATCCGGAATGCGCAGCTGCCGTGGAACCTGACGCGGCTGGGGTGCCGTGCGGAATATACCTTTTCTACGCGCCCGCCGCGGAATGGAGGGGAATCAGCCGCCGGCGCGGATTTTGAACTGGAGCGCTTCCTCCATCTCCATGCACTCAATCGCGGTGTGCTGCTGACCCCGTTCCACAATATGGCGCTGATGTGCCCGGCAACCAGCGCCGCGGATGTGGACTTGCACACCCGGGTGTTTGGCGATGCGGTTTCCGAGCTAGTTTAAGTTGGTCGCGACGTCGGCCAGAAGGCCGAGTCCGGGCCGTTCGGGGATACCGACCTGGGTGCCTACGCCCTGAGGAATACCAGCTGGACCATGAGGCGGGAGAGGTTGCCGAAGGGATGTGCGGCGCCAACGGCGCTAAACAAGCGGCGAATCCGCGTGACCGCCGGAAAACAAGTAACTCGAAACAAAAAAATGAGGGCGACTCGGTTTTGGCCGCGTCGCCCTCTTTTCGATTGATGCGCGAAGTTCTCGCTTCCCGTTGCCGCTCGGCGGAGGATGGTTCGGTTTTACCCTGGCCGTCTTCCGCTGCGCTGCCTCAGGAAGCCTGCCTTGTGGTGCACCCCACGGTTACGACCCGGTTTTACCCGCGTCGCATCTTTGAGGGCACCGCAAAGCCTCTTAGCTCGCGCCGCCGCCCGCCGACAATGCGGTTTTACCCGCGTTGCATGTGAACTCGGCCGCGAAGCTCGCAATTCAATTTCGCCTGACCGGCCCGGTTTTACCCGAACCGCTCCTGTGGATCGAACTACGAAGATTTGTACTTCTGTTTCAACTCGAACTGACTAGCTCGGTTTTACCCTTGTTGCCAGCTCGGAATTGACTCGCGAAGTTTTCTCTTCCCGATCAATCTGTGCGCATAGTACGAGCGGTAGAAAAAACGCGCAAGAGAAATCGAATTGTAATCATGTGGAAATCTGTGCATGCCTGTGCAAGAAAAGTTAAATGAAAATGCGTGGAAAAGTAGCCTGTGATGAATTTACCGGCGAATGAAAGGCCGCGAATCTAAGGATTCACCGCTATAGAAGCGTCGAGAAGGGCGATGACGCGGCTTGTGGGGTGGTTTGTGGGGGCGGTAGAATTGGATGTTTACAAGACTAGGAGACGAATGCGTTATGGCTACTGCTGATGCGAAGTTGCACGCTGCGGAATTTAAGAATGAGCCGTTTGTGGATTTTTCGAAACCCGAAAACAAAAAAGCTATGGAAGACGCGCTGGTCAAGGTGGCCGGGGAGTTTGGGCGCGAGTATCCGATGTATATCGGGGGAGAGAAGGTTTATACGACCGAGAAGATGATGTCCTCAAATCCGTCGCGGCCGTCGCAGGTGATCGGAGTTTTCCAGAAGGCCAATGCGGAACAGGCGGGGCAGGCGGTGGAAGCGGCGTACGCGGCGTTTGACCGCTGGAAGCGCGTGCCGGCGGAGAAGCGCGCAGAGATTATTTTTCGCGTGGCGCAGATTTTTCGCGAGCGAAAATTCGAGGTTTCCGCCTTGATTTGTTACGAGGTCGGCAAGTCGTGGGTGGAGGCGGATGCGGATACCGCGGAGACCATTGATTTCTGCGAGTTTTACGGGCGAGAGATGCTGCGGCTGGCGGGCGAGCATGCGGTGACGCCGATGAAGGGCGAGAAGAATTATCTGGTGTATTTGCCGCTTGGCGTGGGCGCGGTGATTCCGCCATGGAACTTTCCGGCAGCGATTGCCGCGGGGATGACGGCGGCGTCGCTGGTGACGGGGAACACCGTGGTGCTCAAGCCATCGGAAGAAGCGCCGGCGGTGGCGGCGAAAGTGGTGGAGATTTTTTATGAAGCGGGAGTGCCGAAGGACGCACTGAATTTTATTACTGGCTTGGGCGAGATCGCTGGAGATGCCATGGTGAAGCATCCAAAGACGCGGTATATCGCGTTTACGGGATCGAAGGAAGTGGGATTGATCATCAGCGAAGCGGCCGCCAAGCGGGCGCCGGGACAGATTTGGATCAAGCGCGCGGTGCTGGAGATGGGCGGGAAGGACGCGACTATTGTGGATGAGGAGGCGGATCTGGACGCGGCCGTGGAGGGCGTGGCGCAGGCGGCGTTTGGGTATTCGGGGCAAAAGTGTTCGGCGTGTTCGCGGGCGATCGTCTCGGAGAAAGTTTTCGATACGTTCGTGGATAAGTTGGTGGAGCGCGCGAAGAAGATTACCGTTGGGCCTGCGGATGTGCAGGGCAATTATATGGGTCCCGTGGTGAGCTCGGCGGCGATGGAAGGGATTTTGGGATATATCGAGGTGGGAAGTAAGGAAGGGAAGCTGGTACTGGGCGGCGGGCGAGCGCCGGGCGAGGGATATTTTGTAGAGCCCACGATTATCGCGGACGTGGATGCGAAGTCGCGGATTGCGCAGGAGGAAGTGTTTGGACCGGTGCTGGCGGTGATCAAGGCGCGGGATTTTGAGCATGCGCTTGAGATTGCGAATGATACCGAGTTTGGCTTGACGGGGGCGGTGTATTCGCAGAACAAAGACAAAATTGCCAAGGCGGAAGAGGCGTTTTTTGTGGGGAATTTGTATTTGAATCGGAAGTGTACGGGGGCGATGGTGGGGGCGCACCCGTTTGGGGGATTTAATATGTCTGGGACGGATTCTAAGACCGGGGGGAAGGACTATTTGTTGCATTATTTGCAGGCTAAGGCGGTGGCGGAA
>JBEKVU010000337.1:0-5102 GCA_049513775.1 Candidatus Acidiferrum sp. | reverse complement strand
CGGCTATTAAATCAAATTTTTCGGCGCGTGAAGTCGCAAGCTTAAGCCAGGCGCTAACGCTTTGCTGCGCGCTCACCTCGCTCCACTTGCTGCGCAGCGTGGTGATCTGAATGTTCTTGGGCTTGGCGCTTTGCATGCCCTCGCGTCGCTGAACCGCAACAGAACTCATGCTGGGACCTTCGATGTATAAGACGGATCCCCCTTGAGGAAGGAGCGCGGCGATTTGTCGCCCTTGCAAACGGCCAATTTCGTACTGTCCCTGCGTAACCGTGAACACCGGCACTTGGGGGTTTGTCCGGAGTTGTTTAACGTAGTCGACATCGCTATTACTGATCACCCAGGCGATCTTTTGTGCCACGGCGGCTTCGGCCACACGGGGAAGCCCGGTCGCGGTGACAGGTTCGACCAGGAATCCATCGGGTTTGACGGCTGAACGGGACTGAATGATCTCCAGCAGTTGCTGGCTCTGGGTGATGGAGTCGTCTTTCGCGTGCATGATTTCCAGATCGAGGCCAAACCTTTCGCCAGCGGACTTGGCTACAAGACCTTGCTCGTGCTGATAGGCATTGTCGTTCGGAAGCGACACCACGACCCGCAGTTTCCTCATGAAGCGTCCCCCAGGCTGTGCGAGTCGACAGTATACGTGGTTCGTTCCTAAGACCTTTAAGGCCGAAGTGGGGGCTGACTAAAAGATAACGAGCCAATAGACCGTGAGGTAAGCTGGTTGCGGGGCTGCCGAATCCGCACTCCGGTTACTTCGCGGTTCGGGTCTTGCTGCGCGCGCGGAGCAGGGGCTGAAGGTCACAAGCTTCTTCCCAGGTGCGCATTTGCAAGGACCGGGCGAATTTCCCAACGCCGTCGGTTTCCGCGCAGAGCAGGGCCAGTTCGATAATCTCTTCTTCGCTGAATTGCTTCTTCAGATCTTCATAGACGGCGTCGGAGTCGATGGCGTCGTCACCTTGCTTGAATTTGGTGGCGAAACGCAGGGCAGCTTTCTCGCGGTCGTCGAACATATCGCTATTTTCAAAATCCATGGTCGCGAGAATTTTTTCCTCGGTGAGGCCGCGGGCTCTGGCGATGTTGGAACGAACGGTGGAGCAGTACCCGCAGAAATGCTTGGTGGAGATGAGCACGCGAACGCATTCCTTCATGGGGATGGGCAGAATTCCGCCGCTCAGGAGTTCGTTCCACGTGCGCAGCCAGTTGCGGCCCGCCTCCGTGCGCGCGTAGATTCTCGCGCAGAGCGGATCCGGAGCGCCGTTGGCTTGCGCGGTCTCAATCAGCAGGCGCTGAGTTTCTGTGCATTCGGAATCTTCGAGGGGTTTGAGTCGGGGCATGTTGTCCTCCAGGGAACGAATCGTCGATTTCGGCTAGGACGCTAAATTTTTTCGCAGCGTTGCGCTGTCGAGTTCTTTTTCCCAACGCGCCACGACGAGCGCGGCAACTCCGCTACCGATCATATTGACGAGGGCGCGAGCCGTGCTCATAAAGCGGTCGATGCCCAACAGGAGAGCCATGCCCGCAACGGGAATGCTTGGAACGACCGTTAACGTACCTACCAAAGCGATGAACGACGCGCCCTGTACGCCGCTGGCGCCTTTGGAAGTGAGCGTGGCGACGGCGAAGATGGTCAATTGCTGCGTGAGCGTGAGGTGCGTGTTGGTGGCTTGCGCGACGAACAGCGCGGCGAGCGTCATGTATAAGCTGGTGCCATCGGTGTTGAAAGTGTAGCCGGTGGGAACGACGAGGCCGACGAGTGCTTTCGAGCAGCCCAGCTTTTCCATTTTTTCCATCAGTGTGGGAAGGGCGGCCTCAGAGGACGTGACGCCAATGACCAACACGATCTCGTCTTTGATATAGCGGAGATATTGCAAAACACTGAACCCTGCAAGCCAGCAGACGAAACCAAAAACGATGAGCACGAAAAGAATGCACGTAAGATAGAAAAGGCCAATCAGTTTAACCAGCGGACCCAGGGCGCTGACGCCGTACTTGCCGACAGTGAAGGCCATGGCGCCAAAGGCCCCCACGGCGGCGAACTTCATGATGATTTTTACGATGCCAAAGACCGCGGCCTTCAGAACTTCGATGAGATCGAGCAGCGGTTTGCACCTTGCGCCGGCGGCGGAGAGCGCGAAGCCAAAAAGAATGGAGACGAGCAGGACTTGGAGGATATCGCCTTTGGCGAAGGCGTCGACGATGGTCGTTGGCACAATGTGCAGCAGAAATTCCGCAATGCTCTGGGCTTTGGCTTGGCCGGCGTAGTCCGCGATGGATTTCGCGTCGAGTGTGGCGGGGTCCACGTTCCAGCCATTTCCCGGGTGTGCTAGATTGCCGACAACCAGGCCAACGAACAGTGCGAAAGTCGAGACGACTTCGAAATATAAGAGAGCTTTTCCGCCGACGCGGCCAACCTTTTTTAGATCTTCCATGCCCGCGATGCCGGTGACCACGGTGCAGAAAATCAGCACGGTGATGATCATGGTGATCAGACGGATGAAGCCGTCGCCCAGCGGCTTCATAGCGACGGCGCGCGCGGGACTGAAATAGCCAAGAAGGGTGGCGGCCGCGATGGCGACGAGCACCTGGAACGACACGCTGACATAAAAGGGAGCCTTGCGCGCGTTGGCCGTGGTCATGTTCGCGAGGGTCCAATGTGCATAGCTATAGGCACACGTCGCTGATTTCCGCTGCACACCCTTGGCCGCTTCACGTCAGCCAGCCATCGGGCTTAAGGATGGCGGCCGCCAAGGTATTCAAAAATTCGGCAGCACGGGCGCCGTCGACGACGCGATGATCGCTGGAAAGCGTGAGGCTAAGCATTGGGCGGATCGCTATCTGGCCGCCGACGGCCACAACGCGATCAACGATTTTCCCGACAGCGAGGATGGCGGATTGCGGTGGCGTGATGATCGCGGTGAAGGAATCCACGTCAAACATCCCGAGGTTGCTGATGGTGAAGGTGCCGCCAGTGATGTCCGCGGGCCGGAGTTTGCCGGCGCGGGCACGCTCTGAGAGTTCGCGACGCTGCGCGGCGATTTCCGCGAGCGGTGTGTCGTTGGCGTTGCGGATAACCGCGCCGACTACGCCGTCTTTCACCGCCATGGCCACGCTGATGTTGATTTCGGGATTGGTGCGAATAGTATTGCCGGTCCAGGTGGCGTTGAGGAGGGGATGTTTGGCCAGCGCACGAGCCACTAGAGCGACGAGGACGTCGTTGATGGTGGGGCGAATGGCACCGCGCTGCTCGTTTTTGGCGGCGGCATTCTTCTGCACCGCAACGATGGCGGTCGCGTCGAGTTCACGGGTGACGAAAAAGTGCGGGACGGTGGTCCAGCTTTGCGTGGTGCGCTCGGCCATAATGCGGGCGATTTGCGAAAGAGGTTCCGCGCTCCATGTTTCGGATGCTGGTTCGGTCGCGGTTACGGACTTAGCGGCCACGGATGGGGCGGCGGAAATAAACGCGAGGATGTCATCCGTGGTGATGGAACCGTCGGGACCGGTGGGAGTTACCCTGGAAACGTCGACGCCGTGCTCTTTGGCCAGGCGCCGCGCTTTGGGAGAAAGTTTCGCGGCGGCAGCGGCATTGGCTACGGCGGACGACGAACTTGGTGATGGCTCGGAGCCCGGGGGAGCGGTGCTTAGAGGCGCGGAAACCGTGCGGGCCGTCGGCGCCGCTGCAGCGCTTGCTGCCTCCAGGGGCAAGGCCTCGCCGGCCTGAAGAATCCAAGCTATGACGGAACCGACAGGCACAACATCGCCCTCACGGGATTTTATTCCGGCCAGAATACCGTCAGCGGTTGCTTCGACTTCGACTACGGCCTTGTCGGTTTCGATTTCTAGCAGGGGCTCGCCCTTGACGGTGGGCTCGCCTTCTTTCTTTCGCCAAGCGAGGAGCTTACCAGTTTCCTGCGCCATTTCCAGAGCGGGCATTACAACGCTGATGGCCATAATGTTTTTGCCGAGACCTAAAGGCTGGCCTTAGTCTGTCGCTCCCACTTTTTCTTTGTTGGCGCTGGCCGCCACCATGTCCAAAACGCGCTGGCTCGGCTCGGATTCATTCTCTCGCGCGGTGGGCAGTGGCCCGTCGACGGTGTGATAGTGCGCGCCGGCCACCATGAGTTTTTCCGCCGGGAACCGGGTGATGACTTCGTGGCCCGTCTCGGTGACCACAATTTCTTCCTCGATGCGTGCGGCGCTCCAGCCATCCTTGGAAGGCCAGAATGTTTCTAGGGCAAAAACCATGCCGGGCTTGATTTCGTGCGAGTGCTCAAGCGAAACCATGCGGCTAATGACCGGCTTTTCCCAGATGGCCAGGCCGATGCCGTGACCGAACTGTAGCGCAAAGGCCGCCTCTTCATCAGGAAAGCCAAATTCTTCGGCCTTGGGCCAGACGGCCGCGATTTCCGCGGTGGTGCGGCCGGGACGGACTAGCGAAATAGCAGCGTCGAGATAATCGCGGCAGCGCTTGTAGGCGTCGATCATGTGATGCGAGGCGTAGCCGATGGTGAAGCAACGGTAATAGCAGGTGCGGTAGCCCATGTAGGAATGGAGAATATCGTAGTAGACGGGATCGCCTGGACGCAGGACGCGATCGGAGCAAACGTGCGGATGAGGATTGCAGCGTTCGCCGGAGATGGCGTTGACGGCTTCGACGTATTCCGAGCCCATGTCGTAGAGAACCTTACTCGCCAGGCCCACGGCTTGGCTTTCGCTGAAACCCGGCTTCATGGCGCGATAGAGTTCGTCGTAAGCGGCGTCCACCATCATCGCCGAGTGATTGAGGAGCGAAATTTCATCCTGCGTTTTGATTACGCGGGCGTCGGACATGATCTGCTGACCGTCGACCACGGTGATGCCCTCTCGTTGCAGGGCGAAGAGAATGGGCGGTTCGACAACATCGATTCCCAGCGGCTGCTTGAGCAGGCCGCGCATTTCGAGCTCAACTTTGATTTTTTTCGCGACGATTTCGGCGCGGCCCATTTCCGGGGACATCGCTCCGCGCAATAAGGGAATACCCGAGCGGGAGCGGTCGCCAAGCCACGGGCAATTTTCCTGATGGTGGCGGGCCGCGGATCCGAAATCCCACAAAATAGGTTCGT
>JBEKVU010000336.1:0-5111 GCA_049513775.1 Candidatus Acidiferrum sp. | reverse complement strand
TCCAGGAGACCGAAGCCGTCGCCAAACGAAAAATCCGTCAGGCCGCCGTTGATGTCGCCGAAACCCAGCGCTAACTGGTTGGAATACGTCAGATACACTTGTGCGCGATTGCGGATGCGCGGGGAGCGCAGCGTCAGTTCCCAGCCGTTGATGCGCGCGCCCTGAATGGTGATTGGGATGAACAGATCCGAATTGTTGAAATTGTTGTGGTCGAAAAAATTCTTAGCCAGCGTCTGGAAATTGTCGGCGTCCAAGATCCAACCGTGGAACGGGATGGTGACGCCGAATTGGTGTTCTTCGTCGCGTTCGCCATGCAGCGGATCGAAGCCCAGACTTTGGTTGGTGGCAAATTGCAGCAGCGGTCCGGAGATGGTCTCGAGCGGGGGCGCCTGATAGAAGTGACCGTAGAAGGCGCGAAACACCCAATTGATTTTCGGAACCCGAACGGACAGCCCTACGCGCGGGTCGTTGGCGCTCTCCGAGGTTGACACTGGGCCGGTCGAGGTAAGCACGGTGCCGCCGTCAAAGTTGGTGTGGCGGAAGCCAGCGTTAATTGTCAGCCAGGACGTGGCTTTCAACTGATCGTCAACATAGACAGCGAACAGCCCTCCGTCCGGACTTCCTCCGGTCGGCGAGAGAGTGGAGCACACCGGAGGTGGCGGCGGCACGGTTGGCGGGACGGTGGGGGTGTTCACCGCGGTGCAGGTGAATTGAAATAAATCGTCGTCCTGCTGGGCAAATCCGTAGAGACCGGCGCGAAAATTATTCCGGTTTTTGACCCAGGCGATGGTCGCCTGCGCGCCTTCATATTTCGAGGAGCGATCTTGCGTGGTGACTCCCGGCGAATCGAAAAGTGCGCTCTGGTAATCGACGCTGTTGTAATGAAAGAAAGGCGAAACGGTGCCCACCAACCCGGCACTGAAGGTATGAATCCAGGAAAATGTGGCGAACGAATCATTTTCGCGGTTGGCGTCTTTGAGATAGTTGGCCGGAGTAATTCCGGTGAGATTATTAGGGTCGTTCGGATCGAAGGGAATCTGATAAAAATCGCGACGCGCCTGGGCGACAAAACGCAGTTGGTCTTGCGAATCCAGGTTGTAAGTCAGCGAAGTGAAACCGCCGAAGCCGTTGGCGGCGTCGTGAATCACCGCCGCCGTGGGCGTTTGCAAACCGAGGTTGGTGCGATTGCCGTTGACGCTGGCGTAATAGGCAAAGCGATTGGTGTGGCCGCCGAAATTTAACTGATCGTCAGTTTGGCGAAAGTCTCCGTAGGTGGCGACCAGTTCGGCTTCACTGTTGCGCTCAAAGCCGGTGCGCGGAGAGACGTTGAAAACGCCGTAGGTGCGGTCGCCGAAGTCGGCGTTGTAGCTGCCGCGCATGATTTCGAGTGTGTCGATGTCGTTGGGATCGATCTGCGGCCCCAGGTTGCTCGCGATGTTGGTGTTCGGAATAGGTACACCGTCGATGAGCCAGCTCACTTGATGGCCGCCCCGGACGTGCAGTTGATCGTGCGTGAAGTAGGAGCCGGGAACATAGTCGGTAATTGCCGCCAGGCTGTTGGTGCGCGCGGCGCCGGGGGTTTCGGCGATTTCCTCACGATCGACAAGCGTTGTCGGTGTCACGGACTCAGCCTGCGCCGGACCAGCGTCGGTGGCGGTTACGGTCACCGATTGGTTTTGTGCAGCCAGATGCAATTCGAAATGCAACACCGGCGCAGTGCCGGAAAGCACGGTGAGGTCTTGGGCCTGCGTGGCAAACGCGGGGTTGGTTACCGTGACTTGATATTCGCCGAGCGGCACAGCGTCGAAATGAAATTCGCCGTTGACGTCGCTCTGCGTGGTAACGGAAAAATCGGAGTATTTGCCCTTGAGCACCACTTGGCTATTGGAAACGGGGCGATGTTGCGGGTCGTGCACCACTCCGCGAACGGTACCCAAGACGACACCTAGCGCGACACTGACAAAAGTTAGGCAGAAAATTGCGACAACAAAATGTCTACTTCGCATCAGAGATCGTTCTCCTCGAATTGTGGGTTTGGCGCGCGGCATTGGCCGTGCGGCTTAGGGGGAAAGAAGACAACTAGAGCGATGGGGCGCGGCGGGAGACAAGTTCCCCCGCGTTCTTGCAGAGAGGGGAACTACGCTCGCGGGGGAGGAGCGAGCGGGTTCAGCGAGACGAGAACATCGAGCGGAGCAGGGTGTTGCCAAGCGCGTGCCGTTGCCAATGGCGCAGGCAGGCATGCGGGTCGCGGCAAAACATAAGCGACTGGAGCGATGGAGGCGTGATCTTGCTGTTCGCAGCAAGACATATTGCAGCCGGCCACTCCCGTCGAGTGATGGTCACAATGCTCGGCAGGATCTGAGCTTGCGGCAGAGCTGCGGTGAGGCTGATGGATCGCGCAGAGGCCGTCTTGGCAGCAGGATGGAGTTGCAGGCCACGCCGAGAGTGTCAGCGGAGCGTAAAGACAAACAGCCGCGAAAATACAAAACAGGGCAGCGAGCCTATGGCGCGATTTGTAGCGGCGGAGTGTCACGCGTGCGTGGCCTTTTGCGAAAACGTAGTTTAGAGCATTTCGCCGAAGGACGCACGCGGTAAAATTCAGAACCGCGGAGAACGCGTCGTCTTTAGTAGAGGCGGAACGTAACTTCGATGGGCGCGCGGCAGGTGACCGGTTTGCCGCCAGGTCCCAGGGCTGGGCGCATCTTCCATTTCTTTACGCCTTCGATGGCTTTTTCGTCGAGACCCAAGCCAGGGCCTTTTACGACCACGGGGTCAATCACGCGCCCATCGGCGGTGATGGTGACATCGAGCAGCACGACGCCCTGATACTTCGCTTTGCGCGCTTCGTCCGAAAATTCAGGAGCGGGGCAATAAATGCACTGAGGTTGGCCGACGCCGTTCACGCCAGCGCGGAAGATGCCGCCGCCCGTGCCGCCGCCAGAGCCGGGGCCAAGACCGCCTCCATTGCCGCTGCCAATGCCGCCGGCTTCGCCGGTGCCAAATCCGCCACCGCCGCCGGAGCCGCCGGAAAGATCGGGAGCGTTGGCGAGCGGGTCACCCATGTTGGTCAAGTTCGGGTTCGGAACGCGCAAATCTGGAGGCCCGAGGAGCGAGGCGTCGACCGCCAGCTTCGGCGCAAGATTTGGATGAGCCTCGGGAGGCGAAAGCTGGGTCATCTTGAATTTTGGAGCGCGGCCCTTGGACGGGGGCAGCTGTTCACGATCTCCGCCGCCACCGCCACCGCCAGCTTTATCTTTGCCGGCCGGCAGCTTGGACATGTAATCGGAAATATCGAGCGGTGTAACGTCAACTGCGGGCCCCTTGGCCTGCACATCTGTAGACCGGAAGAAAAAGAACGGAACCAGTAGTAGCGCCATAATGCCTGCGTGGAGGCCGATGGAGAGAACTTGGGTCCAGCCGAAGTTTTCGTCCTTGGACCAGATGTCCTTGACCTTGATCGGTCGACTGGTCACTTGGAGCGGCGGCAGCTTGGTCGGCGAAAAGAACTCTTTGATGCGGTAGCCAAAACCGCCAAAACTGGTGCCCCAAGAGACCGCCAACCGGCTGTTGACCGGGCCCTTAGGAACCGGGCGCGAGCTGAAGAATTCTTTGAGATTTTCGGAGAACCCGTCGCCGTAGACTTGCGGCATCAGCGTGGATTTGACGTTGCCATTGACCGTCACCGGCCGTTCGGTGAGAAATTGCTTCAGGTTGGAGAGAAAGCCGTCGGAAACAACATGTTGCGGCGTGCCAAACTCCGGCAGCGCGGACGCGGGTACGGGAATTGCAGGCGAATTGGCCGCGGCACCCGTGGGCCTGGTAAGTTCTGGTGGCAGAAGCTCTATGATTGGTCCCGGCACCGTATCCCCTCAACTTTAGACGCAGCTACTCTGCGTTCGGTGTCCCAAGCGGGTATGATTCGCAGTGTCCGGCAAAGGTTGCGCGGGCCACACGGCTGACACCAACTGACATTCATTGTAACATACGGAATTCAACTGCTTTCCGATGTTTCTCGCCGGATACCTGTTCCAAAGGGCGGGGCACCACATCGCGATAACCTTAAACCCACTGGGGGCTGTTTGTTAAACGCGTAAATTATGCCTGAACCTCTTGAAGTGAAAAAGACACTGAATTTGCCTAAGACGGACTTCCCCATGAAGGCTGGGTTGCCGCAGAACGAGCCAAAGCAGCTGGCGGCGTGGGACGAGAGCAAGCTGTACGAACGGATTTTAGCGGCGCGCGAGGGGCAACCCCTGTTTGTGCTGCACGATGGGCCGCCGTATCCGACCGGAACGATTCACCTTGGTACCGGACTGAACAAGATCTTGAAGGACTTGGTTGTGAAGTCCAAGAGCATGGCGGGGCACTACGCGCCGTATGTGCCGGGCTGGGACTGCCACGGCTTGCCCATCGAGACGCAGGTGGAGAAAGAGCTGGGAGGAAAGGGCAGGGTTGCGCCCGCGGAGTTTCGCAAATTGTGCCGCGCGTTTGCCACGCGTTACGTAGATCAGCATCGTCGGGATTTCAAGCGACTGGGAGTTTTTGGGCGGTGGAACGATCCGTATCTGACGATGAATTTTGCGTATGAGGCGACCATCGCCGGGGCGTTTCTGGATTTCATGGAGAAGGGCTACGTCTACCGCGGGCGCAAGCCGGTGTACTGGTGCTTGTTCGATAGCACGGCGCTCGCCGAGGCGGAAGTCGAGTACGAGGACCATGTCAGCCCGTCGGTATGGGTGACGTTTGCGGCTGCGGGCGAAGGCGCGGATTCCGCGCTGGCGAAATTGGGCGCGGGAACCAGCGCGGTGATCTGGACGACCACTCCCTGGACGTTGCCACACAATCGCGGTTTGGCGTTTCATCCGGATTTTGAATACGCCGTGGTGGAAACGGAAAAAGGCCGGCTGCTGTTGGCTACGGAACGCGTTGCGGCGTTGCAGGCAGAGTGCGGGATTAAAGATGCGCGGGTGGTGGCTACGTTTAAGGGCCGGGAATTTGAAGGGCTGAAATTTCAGCATCCCTTTTTGCCGATGCAAGTACCGGGATTGCTGGCTGACTATGTGACGCTCGATCAGGGCAGCGGGATCGTGCACACGGCGCCGGGTCATGGC
>JBEKVU010000335.1:0-6180 GCA_049513775.1 Candidatus Acidiferrum sp. | reverse complement strand
GGTCCTTAGCCAGAAAAGTTTGGATCCCAACCTAAAAACGCCCTACACGCAGAGCTACAACCTGAATCTGCAATATGAGTTCAAGCCGGGCTGGGTGGCGGAGTTGGGATACGTCGGGTCGCACACCATTCATACCGTGACAGGGCGCGATTTCAATGAGCCGCTGCTGGCGACGGCCACCGACCCCGTCAACTGCGACGGACCGTCAGGGTGCATTACGACCAACACGGCGGCCAACGCCAAGCAGCGCGTCCCGGTTCTGGGTATTGCCCCCGGCGGATTCGCCGATGCAGGAAACTGGGGTTACAGCAACTACAACTCGCTGCAAGCCGTCTTGCGGAAAAGATTTTCAAACGGACTGCAATTACAGGCGTCGTATACTTACGGACGATCATTTACAAACGTCGTCGGCGTGAACCTGCAGGGAGGCGTTGCCGGTTCCATCAATTCCAACGACCCGAATAGCTTGACGCAATCCTATGGGCCGTCCGACTTTGAGAGGCCGCAGCGATTGATTATCAGCTACCTATATACGCTCCCAGCCCCGCACCGCGATACCTTTCTCGCCACAAAGCTGCTTTCGGGCTGGTCGGTTTCGGGAATCACCACGGCGCAGTCCGGGCAACCCATTACCTTTACCGATCCGAGAGGCGGAGCAGTGTACGGTAGTTTCTCTTCTTCGCGGGCACAACTTTGCCCGGGAGAGAGCTATTCCGACGTGACGACCTCCGGGGGCATTTCGTCGCGGCTCAACGGCTATTTCAACTCCGCAGCTTTTTGCGCGCCGCCCATTATCGGGGCGATCGGTGGGGTCGGCGGGGCAACCGGTTACGGCGATACCGCGCGAGCGGTGTTGCTGGGGCCGGGACAATTCAATTGGGATATCGCGCTGGTAAAGGATACCAAGGTAGGCGGAATCCGCGAGGACGCCTCGCTGCAATTCCGCACGGAATTCTTTAACGCATTCAATCATGCGGACTTCGCGAACCCGGGCTCGGCGGTTGGCACCGGGTCGTTCGGTGTAATCTCCAGCACCACCGTCGGTCCGAGGATCTTGCAGTTTGCCTTGAAATACAGTTTCTGAGACGAGCACGATTCCGAGCTTGTGATGCGCCTTCATCGAACACCGTTAACGGGGTGGTGAGCATGTCACTTACCAGACGTCGATTCATGCAATGGGCGGCAGCCGCTTCAACCTTGTCGGTGGTGCGATCGTCGGGGGCCGCCTTTGTGCCGCTCTATCGCGACCGTGACGGTTTTCCGACCAGCCCTGGCGAAATTCCCGCGTTTCATCCCGAACGGATGCCTTCGCAGAAAGAGGTTTGGGAGTCTCTGGAGTGGATGGCCAAACTGGGGCCGAAGTATACCGGCAACAGCGCGCATGTGAAGTTTGTGGAGTATCTCGCGTCGCAACTTCAGTCGAGCGGTCTCGTGGTAGAACGTGACCATTTCACGTTTCCGCGATGGGATGCGCGGCGCTGGGAAATTCGCGTAACCCCGCAGTCGGGTGCCGCATTTCCGGTTGCCGTGACCTCCTATTTTCCTTATTCGGGCCAGACTCCGGGCGCGGGAGTTTCGGGAGAACTCGTCTATGCGGGTTCGAACCCTTCGTTCAATCTGAATAATCTTCAAGGAAAAGTAGCGCTGATCGATTTTGCGATAAAGCCACGCGAGTTTTCCCAGATGTACGAACCCTGGGCGATTTATCCCGCGGACGCAAAGTTCCCAGCCGAATTGCGGCCAGCGCGGGGCGCGGTCAGTGACCTGACGCAATTTCAGAAAGCCGGAGCCGTGGGCGTGATTCTGGCCTGGACCGACGTTTCCGATGCCAACGCCGCCGACCAGTACACTCCTTTTTCGAGGCCGCCGCAGAATATACCGGGACTTTATGTTGGGCGCGAGGTCGGCGCCAGGTTGAAGTCGCTGTGCGGAACCGGTGCCCAAGCCACGGTGCTGCTCGAAGCCGACACAATTCCCGACAGCCCCACGGACACGCTGATCGCCACGCTGCCCGGAACGAGATCCGACGAAGTAATCCTCGTGAATACCCACACCGACGGTCCCAACGCTACGGAGGAAAACGGCGGTATTGCCATCGTAGCGTTGGCGAAATATTTTTCGAAGATTCCCAAAGCCGAGCGTCAGAGAACGCTGGTGTTTCCTCTGACCACCGGCCACTTCGCACTGCCCTGGGTTCCGTCGATTCGCGGCGTAATTGATAAACACCCGGAATTGATCAAGAAGGCGGTTGCGGCGTTGACCGTCGAGCACCTTGGATGCCTGGAGTGGATGGACGACGCGGCCTTTAACTATCGGGCCACCGGCGAAAATGAATGGAGCGTGGCGATAACGGAAACCAAAGCCGTCGGCGAGATTCTTGGCGCAGCGTTAGAGAACAGCGGCGACCGAAAGACGGGGGTCGTCAATCCCGTTCACGGCGGATGGCTTGGCGAAGGATCCGCACTCGCGCACGCCGGGATCCCCACCATCGGTTATATTCCTCAGCCCAATTATCTTTTGGCCGGGCCCGCCAACGGATGCATCGAGAAGTTGAGCTCGGATTTGATGTACAGCCAGATTCAAGTGTTTGCCAAGACCATTCACAAAATGGACCAGACGAGTGCCGCCGGTCTGAAGGGCCAGGTCGGTTAGTGGAGGGCATATTGATTGAGAACCCTGGAGCGGCGGGCGCCGTCCCGGTGGGCGCGTCCCTGCGTGCCGTGACGCGCGAACAATGGAACGCGTTTCTCGCCGCGTTTCTTGGATGGGTTCTCGATGGCTTCGACTTCTCCATCGTCACGTTTCTGCTGATCGATATCTCGCACACCTTTACCGTGGATAAAGCGTTGGCGGGGGCCCTCGGCACTGTCACGCTCATGTTCCGTTTGCTTGGCGGACTGAGCGCCGGAACCGCAGCTGATCGTTTCGGCAGAAAAACGCCGTTGATGCTGTCCATTGTTTGGATATCGCTGTTCAGCTTGCTGAGCGGATTTTCCATCAGTTACGCGATGCTTTTTGCCTGCCGCGCCCTGTTTGGCATCGGCATGGGAGGCGTGTGGGCTTCCGGGCTGCCGCTGGCGCTCGAGCACTGGCCAAAGAATTTGCGTGGTGTTGCTTCCGGCATGTTGATGGGCGGTTTCAACTGGGGCTACATGTTTGCCGCGATCGTCTTTCAGCTCGCGCATCCTTTCCTGGCCACCCATGTGCAGTCAGGCTGGCGTCTGCTCTTTTGGATCGCGGCGGCGCCCGTAGTGCTGGTCTTTTGGATCCGCTGGAATGTAAAGGAAAGTCCGGTGTGGCTGGCCCACCGCCGCGAACTTCACGAGACCTCCAAGACGGACGGATTGTCCGTGGTCAAGATTTTTCAGCCCAGCCTGATCATGGTCACCCTGCAGACCACCATTATCATGGCCGCCTTCATGTTTTCGTACTACTCGATTTCTTTTTGGTACCCGACGCTGCTGCGCGAATCCGGCCTTTCTCCCGTCAGGTACCTGGTCGCGCTGAATATCGGCGGAATCCTCGGAACCGCATTGTGGGGGCGCGTCTCGGAAACTGCCATCGGCAGAAGGGGCGCCATCGCCGCTGCCGCGCTGGGCGGGGTGGCCATGATCCCGCTGTACCTGGGCTTTCAGGACCACGCGATCATGACCGCCGGCGCCTTGTGCATGGGCATCTGCGGACTGGGTGCCTGGGGCATGGCTCCGTCTTACTTGACCGAGCGCTTTCCGACAGCGGCACGCGCGGTCGGACCGGGATTCTCTTATCACGCTGGCGCAGCCCTGGGTTCGCTCACTCCGGCGTTTATTGGGTTACTGCAGGACCGCGGTGTTTCTTTGCCGTTTGCGATGGGAGTTTCTATCGCGAGCGCCGGAGTGCTCATCGGCGGAACGATTTGGCTCGGCCCGGAGACTCGCGGCAGCAAGTTTACTCCGACCGAATGAACGAAGAGTGGATGCCGCGCCGGCGAGCGGCACGAGTGAATGCGAAGGGTCTGGCGCGAAGGTTTTTTAGGTCGTGGATCTTATTTTGCAAAGGGCGGCACTTTATGTGGACAAAAGGAAAGGCCGAATCAGCAAATCACGAAGTCGCGCAGCTTGCCGACCGCCGCAATTTCTTGAAGGCTTCGGCGGTCGCCGGCCTGGCCGGTATCGTGGGCTTTGCACCAACTTCCGTGCGCGCCGGCACAGTCGCCGCAAGTCCGGCGGTACAAGATCCAGCCGTTCCCTCTGGCATTCATCCGCTGGCCCAATTGGATTCGCGTTTCCCCGTCACCTACGAGTCTTCGGTGCCCGCGGCTCTCGCGCTGCTGACCAAATATTTTCGCGCCATAAGTTCTCGCGACCCCCAGGCTCTTTCACCACTGATGCAGTTTCCCTTTGCCACCTACGAGGGCACCGATCCCGTGGTCGTTGAAAGCCCCGACGCTCTGCTGGAGCACCCTCCGCTTTCGATGAACCTCTCCGGCAAAGGTGAAAGTCTCATCGCCAAAGGTTCCTACGACATGCTCGACAGCATCGAGCTGCACACCTACAACCCGGTAAACGTTGGCCTGTCGCTTGCCTACAGCCGCTTCGGCCCCGATGGCAAAAGAATTCTGAAGTGTGAAGGCATCTACGGCGTCACAAACAACGACGGAAAGTGGGGCATCGAGTGCCTGTCTACGATCTTTACCCCTGCCGATCAGGTCGGCGTCGTCTACCAAGACGCGATCGACGCTACTCTGCGCCTGCAGCAGAATTGGATGCTGGGTTACAGTCTTCGCGATCAATCCGTTCTCAACAGCACGCATCAGCTTGGGCCGTCCGCGAGTCTTGCTCCTCCTGAGCCGCGCAGCAACGCCGGTAATGCCCGCAACGGCAAGCCCATGGATGGTCCATTCCTTCGGCGGCTATGTTCGTTACACCCAGGACGGTACGGTCACTTCCGAGAGTCACGTTCTTCAGATCGTCACCTACAAGAATGAACGGTGGGGAACTGCCGGTGCGCTCGGAATCATGATGTACCACGACCGCACCGGAGATGTTGCGAGCTGAAGCCACGCGATGTTAGCGGGTCAGAAAGAGCGAACACCAGGATCGTCGGCGAGCCGTTAAAAGACTGAGAAGAATTTTCTAAATCTACTGGGAGGCAGAGGTCATGGGAAACAGCTGTTCAGAAAAAAACGAGAAGACATCCGAAAAAGGGACTCTCGTCGAGCGTCGCCAGTTTTTGCAAACCGCTGCAGCCAGTGGCCTGATTGGTGCAATGATGGCGCCTTCGGTGTTGGCGCAATCGAGCTCGCAGGTGGCTCCGGTCAAGGAGACTCGCGAGCAACTGCGGCAAGACATGATGGCGGGCATCGAAGACGACATCAAAAAAGATCTCGAGATGCGAGCGCAATCGAATGAAGAACTCCCGAAGCCCGCCGGTTTGCGTCCCGGGGGCATGCTCGACGCGCGATTTTCTGTCTACTATAAAACCTCCGTTCCCGAAGCCATGCGTTTGCTCACCACCTACTTCGCCGCCTTCAGCGACCGCGATATGGCCGGCGTCGCCAGCACCCTGCATTTTCCCTACGCCACCTACGAAGGCACCGAGCCGCTCGTGTATCAGTCTGCCAAAGAGTTCATCGACAATCCGCCGCCGTCGCTGTTTGAGAGCAGCAAGCCGGATAGCCAGCTTCGCCCGAATTCCTACGACATCATGGACGTTCTGAATCTACAAACCTTCAACCCGGTAAACGTGGGCCTGGAAATGTGCACCACCCGCTACCGCGCGGACGGCTACCGCATCGGAATCAATCAGGGAATTTACGCCGTCACCAACAACGACGGAAAATGGGGCATTCAGCTGAGCTCGGTCATCTTTACGCCCACCGAATTCATTGGCCAAAAATATGACGACGCCCTTGAAGCCCACCTGCGCCAGGGTCGCACCTCCATGGCCGCGTTCGGCGACCATGATTACGAATTGTTGACCAAGCTTGGATGGGGCTCGGGCCGGCGCGATTCCAAGCACAAAATCGCCAGCATCACTGGAGCGCCAGGTGCCACCACATTTTTCCTATCCGGATGGGCCGGCAAACCGATGCAGCCTTACAACAGCAAAGGCCGCGTCAGCCGGCTCACCGTCACCGGAATGGACAACGTCAACGCTCTGGCCGCGGACAACGACCCGATCGCTAAATACGAGCGACCG
>JBEKVU010000334.1:0-5130 GCA_049513775.1 Candidatus Acidiferrum sp. | reverse complement strand
GTCACCAGCATCAGCGAGCGTTCGACATATTCGTTGATCTTCTTCAGATTGGGTCTGGTGCCCTCGACCAGGAATTTTCTGAAGTTGGTGCTGCCATCGGTCATGATCGTGATCGAATGGGTGATGTTGAAGATCATCAGCGGCTTGTAGACGTTCATCTCGAGGTAGCCGCCGGCGCCGCCGAAGCCGACGGCGACGTCGTTGGCCATGACTTGCGCAGAGATCATGGTGAGGGCTTCGGCCTGAGTGGGATTTACTTTGCCGGGCATGATGCTCGAGCCGGGCTCGTTTTCTGGAATATTCAGCTCGGCGAAACCGGCGCGGGGGCCGCAGGACAGGAGGCGAATATCGTTGGCGATTTTGTAGAGCGAAACGGCGAGCGTGCGGAGCGTGCCGGAAAGCTGGACGAGCGCGTCGTGCGCGCCCTGCGCAGTGAATTTGTTGGGGGCGGTGACGAAGGGCAGGCTCGTGAGCTTGGCGATTTCGGCGGCGGCGGCTTCGCCGAAGCCGGGAGCGGAGTTGATGCCGGTGCCGACAGCGGTGCCGCCCAGCGCCAAGCGGTAGACACCTTTTAGCGCGTCTTCAATGCGATCGAGATTGTCGGCGAGCACGCCTTCATAGCCGGACCATTCCTGGCCTAAGGTGAGCGGCGTGGCGTCTTGCATGTGGGTGCGGCCGATTTTTACGATGTCTTTCCACTCTTCCACTTTTTTGCCGATGGCGTCGTGCAGAGATTTCACTGAGGGAATGAGGCGCTGCTTTACGTTGGTGGCGGCGGCGATGTACATGGCCGAGGGGAAGGAGTCGTTGGAGGATTGCGACATGTTGACGTGGTCGTTGGGATGGACTGGAGTTTTGCTGCCGAGCGGCGTGCCGGCAAGTTGGCAGCAGCGGTTGGAAATGACTTCGTTGACGTTCATGTTGAACTGCGTGCCGCTGCCGGTCATCCAGACGTGCAGCGGGAACATGTCCTGGTGCTGGCCAGCAAGGATTTCGTCGCAGACCTGGACGATTAGTTTGTGGCGCTGATCGTCGAGGCGGCCACCGGCGTGATTGGCGTTGGCGGCGGCTTTTTTGAGGATGGCGTAGGAAGTGATCATTTCGCGCGGGATCAAATCCGTGCCGATACTGAAATGTTCAAGAGAACGCTGCGTTTGCGCGCCCCAGAGTTTGCTGGCCGGGACGGCTACTTCACCGAGAGAATCTTTTTCGATGCGAGTTTCGGTGGTGGTGCTCATGGCTATTTTTGCTCCTGACGCGTGCGAGATGTTTATGTTTTGCCGCGGGCCCGATTTTGCTTCTCGTAGCTAGCAATTCAATCTCTGCGAATAGTTCCTGTGCTATACGCCTTGGCGAAGCACTTGTTGTTTGCGTTCGTAAGGGACGTAAACGGGATTCCAGAAATTGGCTTGCAGTTCGCGCTCTAGGACGTTTTCGTCGGCAACTTGCGCTTGGCCATCCTGGATGGCTTGTTTGCCGACGGCGTGACCAATCAAGCGGCCTAGTTCACGGGCGTCGGAAATCGGCGGGAGCAGGCTGGCGTTTTTATCTTTCTGCGTGGGCAGGTGGCGCACCAATTCCCGAACGGCGGCTTTGATCATGGTGTCTGTGACGCGCGTTGCTTTGGAAGCGATGATGCCGAGGGCCAAGCCGGGGAATATGTAGGAGTTGTTGGTCTGGGCGATGTGGATTTGCTTGCCGGCGACATTGACCGGATCGAACGGACTGCCGGTCCCGACAAGCGCACGGCCTTCGGTCCACGCGAGCAGATCTTTGGGAATGGCTTCGCTGCGCGAGGTGGGATTGGAAAGTGGAAAGATCACCGGGCGAGCGGTGTGCTTGGCCATTTCGCGAACGGCGGTTTCGGTGAAGGCGCCAGGTTGGCCGGAAACGCCGATGAGCACGGTGGGCTTGGCGTTGCGGACGACGTCTAGCAGGGTGATCTCGCCATTTGTTGCAGTCCAGCCTTGCACTTCTTGCTGCTTGCGCGCGTATGGCCGCTGCTCGGGTTGGACGTCTTTGGTATTTTCCGTGATCAGGCCGTAGCGATCGATGGCGTAGAAGCAACTGCGCGCTTGTTCTGGCGAAACGCCGCGGTCCTGGATAAATTGCGCGAGAAGGTTGGTGATGCCCAGGCCAGCGCTGCCGAAACCGAGGACCACGATTTTTTGCTGTTCGAGGGGGACGCCGGTGACGTTGATGGCGGAGATTACGGTTGCGGTGGTGACGGCAGCGGTGCCTTGAATGTCGTCGTTGAAGGTGCAGAGATCGTTGCGGTAACGCGCGAGGAAGCGCGCGGCGTTGGAGCCGGCGAAGTCTTCCCATTGCAGCAAGACGTGCGGCCAGCGTTTTTTCACGCTGTTGACGAAGGTGTCGACGAAAGCATCGTATTCGGCACCGCGGACGCGACGATTTCTCCAGCCGATGTAGAGAGGATTTTTTAGCCGGTCATCGTTGTCGGTTCCGACGTCGAGAAGAATTGGAAGGCAGTGCTCAGGATGAATGCCGCCGAGCGCGGTGTAGAGGGCCATCTTGCCGATGGGGATGCCCATGCCTCCGGCGCCCTGATCGCCGAGGCCGAGGATGCGTTCGCCATCGCTGACCACGATGCATTTCACGCCGTCGTAGCGCGGGTGGCCGAGGATTTGCTCGATGCGATCTTTGTTCGGATAGCTGAGAAACAGGCCGCGCGGCTTGCGCCAGATTTCGCTGAAGCGCTGGCACCCTTC
Organism: Candidatus Acidiferrum sp.; assembly: GCA_049513775.1. GTDB lineage: Bacteria > Acidobacteriota > Terriglobia > Acidiferrales > UBA7541 > Acidiferrum. The sequence continues at coordinate 2,401 of JBEKVU010000334.1, read as the reverse complement.
GCCGACCGTGGGCGTGTAGACGAGAGGAAGCATCTCTTCCACGTTGCGCACGAGGAGCGCGTAGAAGAGGGTCTCGTTAGTGTCCTGCAGGTCGCGGAGAAAGGCGTATTTGTTAAAGGGCGTGGGCTGTTGCGCCAAGGCTTGCATGCGGCGGGTGACTTGTTCATCGAGGCTGCCTACGTGCGGCGGGAGTAGACCGTGCAGATAGAAAATATCGCGTTCGTGATCGGAGAAGGCGGTGCCTTTATTGAGGCGGGGGGAATTGATCAGGCCGTAGCCGGAGAGGGAAACCTCTAGGGGCTGGCTGCTGGAAGGGGCTGCCGATTGCTCGCTCATTTATCAATGCCTCCATCGGGAAATTCTGGTCGGGGTGCGAGATTGGCTGGCTGATTCGAGGCGTTCTCACCCACGGATTCCCAACAAGGTTGTGATGCACGGTGGGTCGCGTTGGGACAGGAGAAAGTCTGAAATGGCGCCGGGAGCTAGGCCGGAGAGCCAAGGGCCCCTGTGCCACCACATCGCTAGTCGGCCGATACCAGGGCTTCGTATTGGGCGTCGGTGAGGGGAACGACTGAGAGGCGGCCGATGCGAACGAGGGGAGAGTCGGCGAATAGCTTTTTCGATTTAATTTCGGCGAGGGTAACGGGCTTTTTGAGAGGCTTGCCAGCTTTGATGTTTACGGCGGGAACCTTCGGATTGGAGGCGTCCACGGAGACTACTGTGGCGGTACCGACGGCCGATTTTGCCTCGCCGGTTTCATAGATGATTAGTTTTGTGCCGGGAGTCATTTCGCGGAGATTTTTTACGGCAGTGGGGTTGGTGACGCCGTCCCAGAGGGTGGCTTTGTCGTGCTGCAGGCGGGCGAAGGAGTAGACGGTGGGTTCGGTTTTTAGGAGGTAGGGCATGTTAATAGCCTCATGGGGAAATATGGCATAGGGGCTGGGAGAATTCAAAAGGTAAACGGCAACTTTTAAGTCCGGCACGTACAGAATCAGCACCCATAAACCCTACAGAACTAAGGCCAGGGCGAAGCCGTCGTGGCCTTTGCCGTCGATGGTTTGGATGGCGGTGGCTTGGACGCGGGGTTCGTGGCCCAGGATTTCGAGAAGTTTGCGGATGCCTTGGATGTCTGGAGCGTCGCTGTCGGAGTTCAAGACTTGGCCGTCGCGGACTACGTTGTCGATGATGATGATGGTGCCGGGGCGGGAGAGTTTCAGGGCCCAGGCAAAATAGTGGGGATTATTTTGTTTGTCGGCGTCGATGAAGATGAGGTCGAAGGGCGCGGGGTGGGCGGCGGCGACCTGAGGGAGAGTGTCGAGGGCTTTGCCGACGTGGATTTCGATCATTTTTTCTAGGCCGGCGTGCTGGAAGTTTTTGCGGGCGACTTCGGCGTGTTTCGGATCGTATTCGAGGGTGATTAGGTGGCCGTTGGCAGGGAGGGCGCGGGCTAGCCAGATGGTGCTGTAGCCGCCGAGTGTGCCGATTTCGAGAATTTCTTTGGCGTGATTGATGCGAGCGATGAGATTTAGGAATTTGCCCAGCGTGGGTTGGACGGCGATGGGTGGGAGTCCGGCGTCCACGTGGGACTGTAGGACGGCGTCGAAAACGGGATCGCGCGGGGCAAGCGAGCTCGAGAGATAAGCGTCGACGGCGGCGTAGAGGTTTTGGGACATTCGCGTCATGCTCCGAGCTTGAGAGATTTCTGGTGGACCTAGAGCGTTCGCGGATAGGCGTTTCGCTCGCCTCCGCGTGTGGCACTCGCTCGACTGCCCCACCTTATTTTATTTTGCGAAAAAAATCGAATCACAGCTGGATTGGGAGCTCGCCCGGATGGGGTCCAGCATGCTGGACCCCTACAACGATGCGCTCAAGCTGCGGTGGTTTTTCAGCAGGCCAACGAAGCGGAGGTTGATGGCGATGGGACTGAAGAGAGTTTCAAGATACGGCGGATTTGCCAAATAATTTGGAAAAGGGTGATGAGCGCGCCAGCCAAGACGCTCCAATGGACGATCGCGTTGATTGCCGTGGCTAGAGGGGCATAGCGGGTGAAGTTGGCGGCTTCCGGATTGACGAGGAACAAGTCGCCGGCGCGGAAGAGGATGAGCGTTAGTAGCAGACCGAGAAAGGATAGTGAGACGCGGGCGATGAGGCGGTTGCGCGTCCAGCGTGGGAAGGCGAAGTTCAGACCGTGCTGGGCCAGGCCGAGAAGAACCAGAAAGAGAATCGGCAGGTAGAAGATTTGCCAGGCGGGCGAATAGACGAGTGGGCCTACATTGGCAGGTTCAAGATAACGAACTGCCGGACCGAGGAACAGGTAGGCCACGACGTAGGTGGCGCCAGGAACGTGGAGCCAGCAGAGGACGAAGATCACGTTGAAGAACATTTCGAAGACGGCGTTGGC
>JBEKVU010000333.1:0-5147 GCA_049513775.1 Candidatus Acidiferrum sp. | reverse complement strand
CGTTGATGATGTAGCTGAACTTGCCGCCAGGGGCGTGCGGGCCCTGGCGGGTGAGGATTTTGAAGTAGTAGCCATGGTAGGGGGCGCGGGGCATTTCTGGGGCGTCCTCGGCTCCGCTGCTCTTGGTGGTGGCTGCGAAGCTTTTTCCCGCGGGTGCGGAGCTGCCTGAGTTCGCCGCGCGTGCGGGGGTGGCTGGTTTTGCGGTGGGTGCGGGCGCGGCTGAACTGGGCTCGTAGCCTTGCGCTCGGGCGGCGGCTACCAGTGCGCCTAGCGGGCTCGGGTTTTCGCCTTCGGTGGTTTCCCAATAGAGGCCGTCGTGTTTGCCGGAGGTGCTGATCAAGTGCTGGGCGTACTGCGCGACTCCATCGCGATCCCAATCGCCTTGTGTGTAGTACTCCCACTGGGCTACCGCGTAGGCGCGGCAGGTTTCGATGGCGGAGAGTTCGTTTTCGCCGATGCGGCGATCGATGACTTCTTCAAGGCCGGCTTTGGTGTCGAAGAACCATTTGCCGTCCTTCAGGGAGACGGGAATTGGCGTGGGCCAGGCGTCTTTGCCTGCGGTGACCGTGTATTTGTTTGCGTCGACTTGGAGGAGTTGCGCGGAGTCTTGGAGTGCGGCGGAGAAATCGTCCAGGTCTTTTTTGTCTTCAACGGCGTCGCCGGACATGAGCTTGTTGTATTCGGGCCCGAAGAGTTTTTGCAGGGCGGATTGGTTTTCGTCTTTTGCGGCGGCTACTAGGGCTTTGACGGCTTCTTCGGGGGTGTTGAAGGTAGATTGTCCGGGCGCCTGGGCGGAGGCGTTGGGAGCGTAGGAAGCTCCCCACACCAAGACTGCAGCGGCCAAGAGCCGGACGATGTTCCGGCTTGCGTTTACGGCAGTGAGCGAGGAAAGCAGATTCCTCGCTCCGCTCGGAATGACAATTCGGGTGCCGCTCGCTGCTTGGCGGGTGCCGTTCATTGCAACTTGGGTGACGCGGCTGACTCCAAATTGGGAGATTGGGCCGAGTTGGTGAGAGTTCATTTGTGCTTCCCCCCGCCACCGCCCTTTGATCCGCCGCCACCGTGAGAACCGCCACCGCCGTGTGAACCTCCTCCCCCATGAGAGGACTGCTTCGGTTGCGCTGCCTGGCGCGAGGCTTGCTGACGGCTGGACTGGCCGCGTTGGCTGGACTGGCGGGCGTTAAAGTTGCCTTCCGAGCGGCCGAAAGCGTGGGGCGCGGCATTTTGCGCAGCGGGGCGCTGTTGATTATTGGCAGGGCGCGAGGTTTGCTGGAAGCCGCGACTCTGCTGGGTGTTGGCGGGGCGATTGTTTGCTGCGTTGTTGTCGCGGCCGCGGAATTCGTTGGCGCGGGAATTGTAGTTGTTGATGTTACGGTCGAGATTGGCGTTTCCCGGCGGACGGTTGTTGTTGCCGCCAAAGCTGCGCGCGCCATTGTTTTGCGCGCCGCGGAATGCGCCGTTATTGCCGGCGAAGCCGCGATTTACGCGAGCGTTGTTGGCCGCCACGTTGTTGTAGCTGACGTTGCGGTGAACGTTGTTGTAGCGATTCAGATTGTTGACGTTGACGGTACGATTCACGACCGAACGATTCACATTGATGTTGCTGTAGCGGTTGTTGATGTAGACGTTGTTGTGGAAGTTGACGAAGCCGCGGCTACGCCCGATCCAGCCGCAATTCCAGCAACCACGACCCCAGCCGAAGGGGCTCCAGCCAGTGTAGTAGACGCCGCCGAATCCGCCGAAGCCCCAGTGGAAGCCCAGGTTGAGCCAGCCGCCGATGGGGAAGCCAATGCCAAAGGTGATTGCCGGACCCCAATAGGGGCGACGGAAATAAACGATCGCGGGATCGTAGACCGGGACGTAGAGATATTGCGGCTGATAGGGATTGATGGCGAGGTAGTCGCCATTTTCAAGCACTTCCTGCTGTTGCGTGGATTGGAGATTGCCGACTTTGCGGGCTTCGTGGCGCAGGCGCTGCACGGCGGCGGAAACGTCCGTGGATTGATTGACGTAAGCCTGGCCGAGCGAGGTGGTCCAATCGATCTTATCGGCCATCATTTCGACGACCGTGGGGTAATGGGCCACGGCGCGAACGCTAACGTCCCAGTTCTGTTCGTCGATGCCATTGGTGCCGTTGGCGCGAACGTAGCGGGCCGCTTCTTCGACTTGATCAGGGAAGGTGGCGGCGACGAAGACTTGGGCGAGCAGGGGATCGGGGTACAGCGCGATGGGGGAAAGAAGGTTATCGAGCTGATCGGGTGAAAAGGCTTGATAGTTTCCCGAAGGCTGCTGCTGGGAGAAATCCGGCGGCTGAGAGTTATCCTGCGGCGGCGGATTGCCTTGCTGGGAATTGTCCGGCGACTGCTGCTGGGGATAATTGTCCTGCGCAGGGTATTGCGGGTTTTGAGAATTGTCTTGTGGTGCGGGGATGGCAGCCGCTGGTAGGGACGAGGCGGCCAACGTAAGGGCCATGGTGAAGACGAGCGAAGTACCTAAAGCTAAACGCATGATGCTGCCTCCTTTGAGGCTAAGCGGGCCAGCGATCCTAGGTATATCACAGACCCTATTGGTGCCGATGGAGCTGAGTTACGTTCTCCGCACAGTAGCACTAACCCCGAAGGCGCCGCACAGTTGTGATGGAGAAAATGTAGAAAGTGCGGGGGCCCCCTGGGTGATTTTGCAACATATAGACTGGATTGGGTTTACGGGCGACGTTTGTGCCATAGTGTGATTCTGGCAGGGCTATAAAGGCTTTGGAATCATAATTGTTTCTTGGTGAAATGGCCGGGTTGCAAACAGCCCGGGAGGATCTTCACGAGCGAGTTGTTCGAACGCTCGAGGTGCTCTGAGGGTAGCGTTCCTCGAGTTCAGAGGTCGGGGACCCCGTGAACGCGCATGGCGCGTGGTCTGAATTCGGCGCGGACGGTGATCGAGTTGTCGCGGTCGAGACGAGGGGTCTTGGCGGCGGCTTTGCAGTGAAAGACGACTCGGTCAGAGTCCAGATCGAGCGTCGGCCGATTGTCGAGTTGCCGGGGAAAATGAAATTCCACGTGGGGCGCTTCCAGGGGGGAGCCGTTTGAAAAGAGGACGCTCTCCAGGTCTAACGTGGTGCCGTTTGATAGCTCCAGAAATGCGGTGTCGCGCAGGTCCTCTGTGGCGTCCTGGATAATGCGTAGAGGTTCGGTCCCTTGGATAACTAGAACATAGTCCGGCAACTCTTCGGCCGAGAGTGAGGCCGCGGGGGCTTGGGGATTGCGCAATTGAAGGAGACGCAGTTGCGCCAGGCGGACGGTCTTCGAGGACCACCAAATTACAGGAACTTTAGGCTGCGGCTTGGTGCGGCTGAGTTGAATGCCCGGAATCTGGTTGGCGTTATCGGAATTTGGGGGCGCGTCGGTCTGCAGGCGGGTCTGGGGATCGGTTTGGTGGGAAGAAATCTCATGCTGCAGCTTGACCGTTGCGGGACTCCACGGTGAGTCCTGCAGGATGCGCGAAACATCGGCTTCATTCCATTTTTCGGGTGGCTTGTCCCACGGAGAGCCACCAAAAGGGCCGGCGAGGGCAAGCAAGGCGGCGAGGATGAAGCGAGTGGTCATTAACGGAGTGGGAGCAACTTGATGATTGCGATGCCGGGATGACGGCGAAAGTTTCCTGGCGTAAGGCCGGGCTGGAAATAGCCAGCAAACGGCAAGGAACGTGCGACAGCGAAGCGGGGTGCAACGATTCGACTGCAGGTTGCACTAACCTCTTACGGCCCTGCCACGTAAGCAAGGGCTAACACCAGTAAAGCTTACTTATGAAGAGAGAAGGAACGATCGGGGCGGCAGCCTTTCTCGCCATCGCAGCGGTGGTGGGGTATTCGGTGCAGAGTGGGCCAAAGACGGCAGAACGGGGTGCGACAGAGCGTAGTAGCGGCGGTAAGCATGGGCAGTCAGTATTGTCGAAAAATAGATCCCCCGAGCTAAAGCCCGGGTGCCAGAGTCTGCAGGGCGAGATGGAGGATTTCCTGGGGATCAAAGATAATCTGCTGCTTCCTCCGGTGGACTGTTACGTTGACCCGGCGCAAAGGGGACAACAACAGGTGGAACTTACGCAGAGAACCGCAAACCTTAGGTTCATCATTGCGCTGCTGCCCGACCCGGTACACACACATTCGCCGGTGCTGTTTGACGACTTGGCGGTGGCGGTTCAGGAAGGTGCGCAGGACGAGAAATACGAATTCGACGGATCGTGGATGCCGTGGGAGGAGGAGACGCCGTACACGCGGTATGTGGACGACAAGCTCTCCGATGCGGAGCGGGAGCTCAAGGAAGACCAGCCGGGGATTATCCTTTTTCGGAGGGCCATCGATTGGAGGATCGAGCTCTGCCCCCCTGGGGAAAAGTGCGACGAGATGTGTGAGAAGAAACATGAGCAACAGCGTGCGGAGGGCCTTCAGCGGCGGAAACAGTATCAAGCGGAGTGGGAAGGTGGCAATAAACTAGGCAAGAGTTATCGAGATGGTTTGGTTGTGTTTGTAGTGGGGGAAGACGCCACGCACGGCATTCACAAGGAACAGTTCCGGAACGCGGTGAAATGGATTGCGGAGCTGAAGCCAGCCGCGAAGGCGGGTGCTGAGCCGAATGTGAACCGCAAACGGTGGGCAATATTGGGGACCACGTTCTCCGGTTCCTTGCCTTCGCTCGCGCAAATCCTCTCTGAAAAAGATGTGAAAAGCACGTTGGAGACAGAAGCGAACCAGGGCGCCAGGCTGGCGGTGTACAGCGGCGGAGTGAGCGGTAGCGACGCGGCCGAGGCGTTTCAGGGCACGGTTGAGTCGCAGGTGGTATTTCACAGTTTCTTACAAACCGACAAACGAACTCTGAATTTATTTTGTACGTATTTGAAAAACGGGCAGTACGGATTCGACGCCAGGCGAATTGCGGTGATCTCCGAAGATGAAACGGAATACGGAAGGGAACCAGTACGCGGCGAAACATCAGGAGACGATCAAAACAACACCGAGGAGGACGTCGATGAGAGTTGTGGCGGGAAGATCCTGAAGCTCTACTACCCGCGAGACATTTCCGCACTGCGCGCGGCCTATCAGACGAAGGCGCTATTCGACGGGGGAGCGACAGCACAGCCTTCGGATGCGCAGAGGAGAA
>JBEKVU010000332.1:0-5148 GCA_049513775.1 Candidatus Acidiferrum sp. | reverse complement strand
AGGCGGTCGTCAACGAGAAGGGTCGCGTAATCTCAGCCGTCACCACCTACGGCGACCCTTACGGTATCTTTCAGGGAACCGAAAAGGACGTCCGCGAATGGCGCTTCAACCCTGCAACCAAAGACGGAAAGCCAGTCTCCGTCTGCATGCGCCTTCAAGTAAACTTCAGGAGCCGTCACTAGCCAATTCGCTGGTTTCCCGCCCGTCAGCGGACATCGAACCGTCTCGCGTCGCCCCTCTCCCAAATCCGATTCGAAGTATTTTCGATTTTCAGCGCAACTCCAACCGAATCACGCTGTTTCGTCTAATCACACTGTTTCACAAGCAGCGTGGAGGTGGGGGTAATGCGATTCATTTTTTCTTCTCTGTGAACTCGGCGACCTTTGCGTTAAAAAACCCCATTCCACACCCCACGCAGGCATTGGCCATGCACACCGCGCAAGCCCACTCGCCCTCGAATTATTGGTCCTACGTTACAGTGGTGCTAAAATCAACCAGGAAAGCTTCAGCTGAAAACTACTGACATGACCAACAACGCCAATCCGAAAACTCTTTACCAAAAAATTTGGGACGCCCACGTCGTCCGCGAAACTCCCGGTCAACCCTCCATCATCTATATTGACCGCCACCTCATCCACGAAGGCACCTCCCCGCAAGCCTTCGCCGGGCTGCGCGCCGAGGGCCGCAACGTCCGCCGCCCCGATCTCACCTTCGCCGTGATGGACCATTCCGTCTCCACCACCGACCGCACCCTGCCTATCCTCGACCAGGACGCCAAACTCCAATTCGAGGCCCTCGAAAAAAATTGCCGTGAATTCGGCGTGCGCCTGTTTGACATGAACAGCAAGAATCAAGGCATCGTGCACGTCATCGGCCCGGAACTCGGCGTCACCCAGCCCGGCCAAACCATCGTCTGCGGCGACAGCCACACTTCCACGCACGGCGCCTTCGGCACCCTCGCCTTCGGCATCGGCACCAGCGAAGTGGAACACGTTCTTGCCACACAAACGCTCGTGCAATCCAGATCCAAAACCATGCACATCGTGGTCAACGGCAAACGCCCCAAGGGCGTCACTGCCAAAGACATCATCCTCGCCATAATCGGAAAAATCGGCATCGGCGGCGGCACCGGCCACGTAGTCGAATACGCCGGCCAAGCCATCCGCGACCTTTCCATGGAAGGCCGCATGACGGTCTGTAACATGACGGTGGAAGCCGGCGCGCGCGCCGGCATGGTCGCGCCAGACGAAACCACGTTCAAATATCTCGAAGGCCGCGCGTTCGTCCCGCGCGGAAAAGAATTTCAAGAAGCCGTGGCGCGCTGGAAACAACTCCCCACCGACGAAGGCGCAACATTCGATGTCACTGTGGAACTCCAAGCCGAGCAAATCGCCCCGCAAGTTACGTGGGGTACCAACCCCGGGATGGTCAGTGGCGTAACCGCGCGCGTCCCTGATCCGCACGACTTCAAAGATCTCAACGACCAAAAAGCCACCGAACGCGCCTTGCATTACATGGGCCTGAAAGCCGGGACGCCGATCGTCGATATCAATGTCGATCGCGTCTTCATCGGCAGTTGCACCAATTCGCGCCTCGACGATCTCCGCGCCGCCGCCCGCTTCGTCGAAGGCAAGCACGTCAACAAATCCATCAAGCAAGCGTTAATCGTTCCCGGCTCGCGCGGCATCAAGGTGCAAGCCGAAAAAGAAGGCCTCGATAAGATTTTCACCGCCGCCGGTTTCGAGTGGCGCGATGCCGGCTGCAGCATGTGCATCGGCATGAACGCTGACGTGCTGCCTCCCAACGAACGCAGCGCCAGCACCAGCAACCGCAACTTTGAAGGCCGCCAAGGCCGCGACAGCCGCACCCACCTGGTCAGCCCCGTAATGGCCGCCGCCGCCGCCATCGCCGGTCACTTCGTAGACGTCCGCGATTTCGCGTTAGAGTCCGTCGAGTAGTTCGGAGCAGTCACAATCACAAAGCGAAGTAAGACTGACCCGAAGCTCATTGCTGGTTTTTCGATTTGCCTTACTTCGACAGCCTACTGGATAGCCGCAAGGTGGTGCTTCGGACCGGGTACCGGAAGCAATTAACTGGGTCTACGCCGCCGACATCGGGTGATCCTCTGCTTCAGTGTTAACGTTTATCGTTACCGCGGTCCGGAACAAGCAAGGCGGCGATTCGGCGACCGGCGACGGAGGCGTTTCACCCTATTAGGGTTTCTCACTTTGTAGCGGCCGCGCGCCTTGGACTTTGATTTTGCAGGGATCGACAAACTAGCGCAGCGAGCGAATGAAAAAATAAATCGTCATCGAGCTGCCCACGACAATGACTAGCGCGCGAATCCAGGATTGCGGCAACTTCTGGGCGTAGTGCGCGCTAGCGTAACCGCCGAGCGTCGCGCCAACGGTCATCACCATTGCCTGCGGCCAGACAATCGCTCCGAGCGCAATGAACATCACCGCAGCCACGCCGTTAATCACCGCGCCGAGCAACACTTTCAGCGCGTTCATTTCGTGAATGTCCGTCATGCCCATGGCTGCGAACATCGCCAGATTCATGATTCCAATTCCGCCGCCAAAGTAACCGCCGTACACGGAAACTACCAACTCGAAAATCGAAGCTCCGACTACCGCGCGATTGCTGGCATCGTGTCCAATCCCCGCCGAGATGCGTCCCGTCAAATGTTTGCCAAACGCAAACAGCAGCGTCGCGGCCAGCATCAGCCAAGGCAACACATGCAAGAACGTCTGTGCCGGCGTCTTAATCAGCAGCAACGCGCCGGCAATTCCGCCTACCACGCTGGTGGCAATCAGCGGCAACATCACGCGCCGCGAAAGATGCAAACGCTTGCGATACGCGCCGCCGCTCGCCGTGGTCCCGATCCACAGCGCCAGCGTATTCGTGGCGTTGGCGATCACCGGAGCAACGCCGGTGAACAGCAGCGCGGGAAACGCAATGAAGCTTCCTCCGCCAGCCACGGCATTAAGTCCGCCACCAAGAGCCGCCGCGAAGAATAGATAAATTGCGTGCTGTAAGGTCAAGTCCGAGTGCAGGGTCAAGTCCGCGTGTTGAACGTCAGGTGCGATTTGTAGCTTCGGTTTTGTACTTCCATTCGTACCTCCGATTTGTACCACGGTATTGCCCGTCGGCTCCAGTCCGCGCCGAAGCTTGCAGAGCGTCAATTCCGCAAGAAAACTGCGACGCGCGGACGCCAGACACCGTTCGTGACGGATCCCGCGAGCCTCACCGCAATCCTAAAGTCGGCCACGAGCGGCAGAACAAAATTAATGGTGTATTAAGAATGTATTGACAAGCAAAAATATCCGTAGTAGTTTCCGCGCGTCTCGGGGACCTTTTCTGGAGAAGTTGTCTCGGGGTCGCTAGATTTCGAGCAGTGATTGTGGCTCGGGGTGGGCTACAACACGCTTTTCCAACGCACCGAAGGCTCCCGCAAAGGAGTGCTTATCTTGGGTAAGAACCTGAAACGACGGTTCGGCGCGGTCCTCTGTTCATTGTCCTTCACCATTGCCTCAGCGTCGCCGGTGTTTGCGCGAACCGGCGACAGCTCCAAAGGTGATACCGGAAAAGAAGAAGCAAATAAGACGGATGCTAGTACGAGTACGTCCACTACTAACACAGCCAAGGCCGCGTCGTCTACCGCCGAACCTGCGGCGGCTCCCGTGTTGGCCAACACCAAGGTAACCGCTCTCTTGAACGTGCTGGTTACCAAAGGCGTTCTGGCTCCCGCCGAGGCGGCCGAAATTCGCAGCGCGGCTCCCGAAGCAGAATTCCAGATGCTGGTGGAAGCGCTCAGTAGAAAAGGGGTTTTGACGGCCAGCGATCTGAATGCGGCGGCGCAACCTTCGGCGCCTCCCACAGCTTCGGCCACGATGACCAACGTGGCAGCGCAGCCATCCTATCCGTCCTATGCCAGCTCGGCGGATCCGGCCGAGCCAGATCCTCGCAGGCTGCCTTCGGATGCCAAGGCCGCGCAAGCGGCGACAGGACCGACGGTTGTAGCAGCGGTCGCTCCAGTGCGGGTGCTACCGGTCGATCCGCCAAAGAAAGACGGCTTGGTGCCGGCGTTCAAAGCGGGAGCGGTGAAGATTACGCCGTACGGATTCCTCAAGGCCAGCCTGACGCATGACTCGAGTTCGCCGAACGGTGACGATTTTCCATTCGTCGGATTGTTCCTTAGCTCGACGAACGCGTTGAGCACCGGACCGACGAATGACCCGGAAGTACACCTGAAGGCACGCTCAACGCGAATAGGCGCGAACTTCGAGTGGCCGGATATTTCGCCCAAGCTGACGTTTACGGGCAAGGTGGAAGGCGACTACGAAGGCAACTTCAGCGAGGTCGATAACCGCGACGTATCCTCGATTCGCAGCAACGCGTTCCAGTTGCGGCAAGCCTGGGCGCGCATGGATTACGCGGCCACGGAGAACACGGATCTATTTTTCGAAGGCGGACAGGATTGGACGATCTTCGGTTCGACAGTGCTGCCCAATATTTTTGAAACCACTTTCCTGGGCGCCTACTATGGCGTGCTCTACGAGCGCTCACCGCAATTTCGCTTTGGCGTGACGCAGACGGTCTCTGAATCCCATAAGGTGAAATTCTCGCCGGAATTTGCGCTAATGATGCCCAGCTCCGGCCAAATCGAAAAACTCGGGAGCTTGGGACTAGAGGGACAGATTGGACAAGGCGAACGCGAAGGTGCGGACGCCGACCGGCCAGAGTTTGAAGCCCGGACGGTCTTGCAGTGGCAACTGGACAACGCTCCGGGAGTCGCGCCGGCTCAGGTATTTTGGGCCGGGTTCTACTCCCGGAGAGAGTCGATCGTCACCAGCGATGCGGTGCTGACGCCAGTGACGGCAGCGTCTGCTCCACTCATCGCCACATACGCCGCGGCGTTCCCAGCCGGCTTTACGGCGTCCAGCAAACAATACGGCGACCAGGTGGGCTTCAGCCTCCCGACGCGATGGGCCACCCTGGTAGCCACCGGGTACTTCGGCGGCGACCTGCGCTTCTTCTTCGGTGGGCAAGTTAATTCCTACTTTACCGACACGGGCGGCCTGACCAACCCGCTCACCTACAACACGCTCGACGGCGGCCCGTTGGCCGCGGCGGGCGGAGCCATTC
>JBEKVU010000331.1:0-8232 GCA_049513775.1 Candidatus Acidiferrum sp. | reverse complement strand
AACGCTCCACGGCATTTTAGTATGATGGAGGTTGCCCGGGAAGTATAACGCTCGACACCGCCGTGGAACCTCGCGAAAAAGCCGCGCAACTGCCGGATGCTCCCGGCGTCTACATCTTCAAGGATGCCGGGGGCACGGTCATCTACGTAGGCAAAGCCACCAGCCTGCGCAGCCGCGCGCGTTCCTACTTCCTCGAATCGCGCTGGGTGGACGCCAAAACCGGCTCCCTGGCCCGCGAAATCGCCGACCTTGACACCGTCGTCGTCGGCAATCCTCGCGAAGCCCTGGCCCTCGAATACAGCCTCATTAAGCGTTACCGTCCCAAATTCAACATCATGCTGAGGGACGACAAAACCTACCCGTATATCAAGCTCACCGCCGCCGAAAAATATCCGCGCGTCTATTTCACGCGCCGCTTGAAGAAAGATGGCTCGCTTTACTTCGGGCCATTTTTTCCCGCCGGGCTGGCGCGCCGTATCTTACAGTTCATCCACAAACGGTTTTTAGTTCCCAGCTGCACCGTCGATCTCACGAGAACGCACCCGCGGCCCTGCCTGCAGTACTACATCAAGCGTTGCCTGGGCCCCTGCGTCTCCGGCTTGGCCACGGACGAGGACTATGCGCAAGCGACGCGCGACGCCAAACTGTTTCTAGAAGGCCGGCGCCACGATTTGACCAAGAGCCTCGAAGTTCGCATGGTCGCCGCTGCTGAAAAGGAACAGTACGAGCAAGCTGCCTCCTTTCGCGATTTGATCCGCACCCTTGCAGACATCGAAGAACGGCAACGCATCGCGGCGGCGCAAGGCGACGATACTGACGTTCTTGCCTACTACGCCGAGCCGCCGCTGGTTGCCGCGAATTTATTTCACTTGCGCGGCGGCCGCGTTGTGGATCGCCGTGAATTCTATTGGGAGGATCTCGAGGAATTCGAGCCGCAGGAATTCGTGACTTCCTTGCTCAAGCAGCTGTATCTTGAATCCGAGTACCTGCCAAAAATCATTCACGTTCCAGCCGATTTTGAGGAGCGCGAACTGCTCGAAGAGACTCTCGCCGAACGCGCCGCGCACCGCGTCGAAATCGTCACCCCGCAGCGCGGCAGTAAGCGTGCGTTTCTGGACTTGGTCGAAAACAACGCCCGGCATTCCTTCGAGCAGCGTTTCCGCGTCCTGAAGCCAACCTCCAAGACCATCGCGGAAGCCGTGCAGAGCGCACTGGATCTTCCGGACGAGCCAAAGCGTATCGAAAGCTTCGACATCTCCCACATGCAGGGCACGGACACAGTCGCCTCCATGGTCGTCTGGGAAGATGGCCGCATGAAAAAATCCGACTACCGCAAATTCATCATTCGTGGAGAAGGGCTGAACAATCGATTCCTGAGTGTGCCGAGTGCCGAGCGCTTATCAGTCGAACACCCACCGCTGGCCAATTCCGAGACGGAAGTCGTTTCATCGGAGAGCTTCTCGAACGAGAACGTTGCTCTGCAAAATGCTCTCGGTGAGAGCGGCGAAGCAAGCGCCAACGATTACGCGCCGACGCAAAACGCAGCGGAGAGCAGGGCAGCGGAAAAAATCGAAGTCCTGCCAATCCTGCAAGAACTAGGCCCCGGCCCCCCGGGCCAAAACGACGACTTCGCTAGCATGCGCGAAGCGGTCGCACGCCGTTACCGCCGCGTTCAAGAAGAACAAAAGCCCATGCCCAGCCTCATCTTGATTGACGGCGGCATCGGCCAACTCCACGCCGCCGCGCAAGCTTTGGACGCCCTGCAGATCATCAATCAACCGCTGGCCAGCATTGCCAAAAAAGAGGAGATTCTTTACATCTTCGGCCGCGAAGATGAACCCTGCATTCTCGACCGGCACTCGCCTGTCCTGCACCTCATCCAGCAGATTCGCGACGAAACCCATCGCTTCGCCGTCACCTTTCACCGCCTGCGCCGCGCCAAACGCCAGACCCGCTCGGCGTTGAACGACATACCCGGGGTTGGTGCGCTAACCGCCCGGAAATTGCTGCGCGAGTTTGGCAGCGTTGCCAACCTGCGCCGCGCCGACATAGAGAGCGTGAGCCGCATTATCCCGCGAAAAATTGCCGAACGAATCCTGGCGCAACTCGCCGCGAATCAATCCGATACCTTAAAGTCCGGTAAGGGCCGCAAGCGTGAGGAAGCGCGCGCTAGGGAAGAAACGAACCCGGAAGTGTGAGTCGGCACATAACCACATTGCAGCGCCGATACTGGTTAGGCTGTATTGCACCACCCGTTTCGCTATGTTACGTTTTTCGCGGAGGATCAAAAAATGGCCGATAACGTAGGTTCCAAGATTAGCTTTTTCCTGGTGGGATTAGGTGTTGGCGCCCTCGTTGGCGTGCTGTTCGCTCCTCGCTCCGGCGAGGAAACCCGCGATTTAATCGCGCAAAAGGCCGACGAAAGCAAAGAGTTTGCCGCGCGCAAAGCGCGTGAATTGCGCGAGCGCGCCGACGATTTGATCGAGCGCGGAAAAGACGTTGCCGCGCGCAAGAAGGAATCGATTTCGGCTGCCGTGGACGCCGGTCGCGAAGCCTATCTCCGCGAGGCCTCAGGCCGCGCCGAACGCAGCTAGTTGGATCATCCGCGCCGCGAACGGGGTGCGCACTTTTTGGGCGCGGATCATTTTGCAGTGAGAAATCTGGATTGGGCCAAGAATCGTTTCGATAAGAGTTCCGCCTGACTGGGGCGGCTGGGGCGTGCATGGAATCTTGGTTCATAGTGCTCAGCATTGTTTCGACGATCGCTTTGATCGTGCAAGTCACCATCCTGGCGCTGCTCTTCTTTGAAGCCAAGCGCACCATGGAAAAAGTAAATCGCGCCACGGACGACATGAATGCCCGTGTCGGCCCCCTGCTCACGCGAGTACAGTTGCTGCTCGACGATACGCAACCAAAAATCACCAGCATGGTCAACGACGCTTCGCACGTCGTCTATCTCGCGCGCGGTCAGGCGCAAAAAGTCGATCGCGTCATGACTGACGCCGCGGATCGCTTGCGCGGGCAACTGGTTCACGCGGATCGCATTTTGACGGGCGCACTTGAAGCCGTCGAAGACGCCGGCATTCAAATGCGCCGCAGCGTGTTGCAACCCGTAAGGAAAGCCTCGGCGTTACTCACCGGCATTAAGGTTGGCCTAGACATTCTGCGTTCGCGCAGAGCCGCCAGCGGCACCAATCCCCCCGACGAACCCTCCGAGCAGCAGGAAGAAGAGCTTTTTATTTAGGTGGGGGCTTTGAATTCGATTTTCTAGCGGCGCAGCATGCTGCGCCGCTCTCTTTATCTACGGCCAGGATCACGTTCTTCTAGCACAGTAGGCACTCGCGCCGGTGCGGCATCACCGAATCCACCCCCCGGCTAGGACGCGATCACCATCGTAAAGCACCGCCCCTTGGCCGCGCGTGATGGCCCGCTGCGGCGAGTCAAATGCAACGCGCAAGCGCGCCTCACCCGTCTCGTCATCACGGAAAAGTTCGGCCGTAGCCGCCGCCGGTTCGTGCTTATGCCGAATCTTTACGAACGCACGAACAGGCTCACTCGGTGCCGCGCAAGAAACCCAATTTACGCTCGAAATCTCACAAGTCGCGGTCTTCAACGCATCGTCATTGCCGACCACCACGCGATTCGCCGCGGGATCAATACGCGAAACGTACATCGGCTTGCCCGCCGAAAAACCCAAGCCTTTGCGCTGGCCGATCGTGAAATTGTGCACGCCCTGGTGATGGCCAACCACCTTTCCGGCTTCGTTGACGATTTCGCCCTCGCCGCGATTCAGCGAAACACCGCGTTCGGCAGAGTACGCCTGAATAAACTGCACGTAATTGCCGTTGGGAACGAAACACAATTCCATGCTTTCAGGTTTTTCTGCGACAGGGAGATTGGCGGCGCGCGCTAAATCGCGCACTTCACTCTTGCTCAGTTCACCAAGCGGAAACTCGCTATGCGAAAGCTGTTCCTGCGTGAGTCCCCAGAGGAAATAGGATTGATCTTTGCTGTCGTCGCGCGCGCGCAGCAATTCCCAGCGGTTGGTTTCGTGGTTTTTGCGGATGCGTGCATAGTGCCCGGTGGCCAATTTCGCCGCGCCGATTTGCCTGGCCATGCGCAGCAGCGGTTCAAACTTTACGTCGGTGTTGCAGTTGGTGCAGGCGATGGGCGTGCGACCGGAGAGATATTGATCCACGAACGGGCGCACCACTTTTTCTTCGAAGTGTTCTTCGAAGTTGACCACGTAGTGCGGAAAATTCAGGTGCTGCGCCACGCGTTTCGCGTCATAGACATCGTCGAGCGAGCAGCACCGGTGTTGCGCCGGGCCCGGGCCTTGCAGTTCGGGCAGGCGGCGCTGATTCCAGAGCTGCATGGTCAGGCCGAGGACGGCGCGACCTTGCTGCTGCAATAAGGCGGCCACCGCGGAGCTGTCCACGCCGCCGGACATGGCTACGGCAACCACGTTGGATTCCGTGGTTAGGGCCACCGGCAGGGAGTCGAGTTGTGATGCGGTGTTCATGTGAATCATCAATTATAGCGTGTTTTGCCTTCAAAGATTTTCAGACGGCGTGAAGCCCACCGATTTCCCTGCGAAACTCGCAGATCGGCGGCGGATTGCGCCTTATGGAAACCCAATGCTTAAATCGCGGCCGCCAAACCTTCCTGCTATCCTAATCGTGTCGGCACTGGCTCATGAACCGCATCTACCTCGACTACAACGCCACCACTCCGGTTGAACCCGCGGTCCTCGATGCCATGCTGCCCTATTTTTCCGCCGACTTCGCGAACGCCTCCAGCATTCACACACCTGGCCAGCGCGCCCGCAACGCCGTCGAAACGGCCCGCGAACAGGTCGCTGCCCTAATCGGCGCCAACCCCAAAGAAATCATCTTCACGAGCGGTGGCACCGAATCGGACAACCATGCCATCTTCGGCATCTCTAGCCCCGCCGCATCCTTTGTCGGGGCGCAGCATGCTGCGCCCCAAACGCCCAGGCCGACCCGGGACGCCCTACCCTCGGCTACATCGTCCGCCAAGGTCCCTCACATCATTACCACCGCCATCGAACACGAGGCCGTCCTAAATGCCTGCCAATACGCAGAAAAACGCGGCGCACGCGTCACGTATTTGTCGGTCGGCAAAAACGGGCAAATNNNNATCGATCCCGCCGTCCTGCAAGCCGCGATCTGCTCAGAAACCGTATTAATCAGCATAATGCACGCGAATAACGAGTTGGGAACGATTCAGCCGCTCGAGGAAATCGGCGCTATCGCCAAAGCCGCCGAGATCTATTTCCACACCGACGCGGTCCAATCCGCCGGGAAAATTCCCTTAAACGTAAACTCCTTGGCAGTAGACCTTCTCTCGCTTTCCGGTCACAAAATCTACGCCCCGAAAGGTATCGGCGCCCTGTATATCCGAAGTGGCACCCAGCTCCAACAATTTCTCTACGGCGGCCACCATCAACGAGGTGCCCGCCCCGGCACCGAAAACGTGGCTGGAATCGTAGGCTTAGGAACCGCCGCGGAAATTGCGAAGAAATTGCTGGCAGAAGACGCGCAACGCGTCGGTGCCTTGCGCGATCGCCTGGAAAACGAAATCTTACGGCTAGTTCCAGACGCAAGAACAAACGCCGCCGGTGCCGCCAGAACGCCCAACACCACAAACATAATTTTCCCCGGTGTAGAAGGCGAGGCCCTGCTGATCGCGCTAGACCTGAAAGGCCTGGCGTGCAGCACGGGCGCGGCCTGCTCCAGTGGAGCCGTCGAACCCTCCCATGTCTTAACCGCCATTGGCTTGACCCCCGAAGACGCCCGCGCCAGTCTCCGCTTCAGCCTGGGCCGCCACACCACGCCATCCGAAATCGAGCAAGCCCTCCAGATCATACCCGCCGCCGTAGCGCACCTCCGCCAACTCTCTCCGACCTACCGCTAAATCCGAGGTACCGGCCGCTTTCTGAAGCGGGCACCTTGACGATTCGCGCGGCGCAATGCATCTACCGCAAGCAAAAGTGGCGCGCCACTCTGAAGAGCATTCCTTTGACGGAGTCTTGAAACAGTCCGCGCACGTTACGCGTAATAGAGAAGACGGGCGCGTGACGGTTTTGGGTTTTGCGTAACTGGCGAAATAAGAGAGAATCGGACCGTTTACAGAGGAGATGACCGATGTCACATTTACAACCGGAACAAGCGGCATTTTTGTTGGGCATGACGTTGCCGACGCTGAAAAGAGAACACGCGACGACGAAGACGGTGATCGAAGCAATCCCGCTCGACAAAGGTGACTACCGCCCAGAGCCAGTGGCCAAGTCGGCTCTAGAACTGGCGTGGCATATCGTGGCGGCGGAGCACCGGTTTTTGGGTGGCGTGGCTGACGGTGCGTTTGATTTCACGCCGAATCATCGGCCAGACACGGTCCGCAATTCTGACGACATCGCGAAGTGGTACGCGGCTTCGTTTGGCAAAAATATTGCAAGGCTTGAGGCCATGTCCGGTGAGGACCTGGCGAAGATAATTGACTTCCGCGGGCTGATGCAGGTTCCTGCGGTGGTATACCTGACGTTTTCGAACAACCATTCGATCCATCATCGCGGGCAGTTGTCCGTGTATTTGCGCCCCATGGGTGCGAAGGTTCCGGCGATTTACGGGGAGAGTTACGATTCGGCCGCGGCGAAGAAGGCCGCAGGCGGGTAGCGATTACGTCGAGGGTACGGCGCGCGGCGGATGGCAAAAGTAGCACAGGCACTCTTGTGTTTTGCTTTCTCTCATAAAGTGGTGCACGGGTAAGACTGCCCGTGCGACCGGCAGACAGGATAGTGTGAGTTTGCAGGCTCTTTTGTCACGACGCGTGGTGACGCCGCAAGGAGTTCGCGCGGCGGGCGTGCTCGTCGAAGGCGGGCGCATTTCCGCGGTTGTTGATCTGGATAAAATCCCCTCCAATAGTTTGGTGCAGGACTTCGGGGAGCTGGCAATTTTGCCGGGGCTCGTCGATCCGCACGTCCACATCAACGAGCCGGGCCGGACGGAATGGGAGGGATTTTATACCGCTACGCAAGCGGCAGCTGCGGGGGGTTACACGCTGGTGGTGGACATGCCGCTGAATTGTTTACCTGCCACGACTACCGTGGCGGCTTTGGAATTGAAGCGGGCGGCGGCGCGCGCCGCGAGTCGCGTGGATTTCGCGATTTGGGGCGGTGTGGTTAGCGACAATCAAGCACAGATTGAAGATTTGGCAGCAGCAGGCGTAGCGGGATTCAAGTGTTTCTTGATTGACGCAGGGATTGACGGGTTCACCATGGTCAGCGAAGCGCAACTGCGGGCGGCGCTGCCGCATGTGGCGCGGACGGGATTGCCCCTGCTGGTGCACGCCGAATTGGCAGGCCCGGTCGAGGCTGCAGCGCAGGGATTAACGCATGCCGATTGGCGCAGGTATCAAACCTATTTGCAATCGCGGCCGGATGAGGCGGAGTTAGCGGCGATTGATCTGTTGCTAGAGCTTTGCCGGGAGTTTCGCTTCCCCTTACATATCGTGCATTTGGCGACGGCGTGCGCGCTGGAACGATTACGCGCGGCGCGGGCCGAGGGCTTACCGGTTACCGTCGAGACTTGCCCCCATTACTTACATTTCGCAGCCGAGGAGATTGCCGACGGGGCGACGCTTCACAAGTGCGCGCCGCCGATTCGCGGCGACGCGAATCGCGAAGGGCTGTGGGGCGGTTTGCGCGCGGGCGTGATTGATTTGATCGCGACCGATCATTCGCCTTGCCCGCCGGAGATGAAGCGGCTTGATGAGGGAGATTTTCAGAAAGCCTGGGGCGGGATTACCGGGCTTTCCTTGGCGCTGCCGGTGATTTGGACCGAGGCCGAGCGGCGGGGATTCTCTTTGCGGGACGTGGTGCGATGGATGTGCGAAGGGCCGGTGCGTCTTGCGGGGGCCGCTGGACGGAAAGGGCGCGTAGCAGAGGGATTCGATGCGGATTTGGTGGTGTTTGCTCCGGAGGAGGAGTTTCTGGTTACCGAAGCACGGCTGTACTATCGCCATCGCGTTAGCCCGTATTTGGGTGAGCGGTTGCGCGGGGTGGTGAAGAAGACTTTCTTGCGTGGAGCGTGCGTGTTTGACGGAGGAGAGTTTCCTGGTGCGGTTGGCGGGCGGGAGCTGCGACGGGATTTAGAGGCGGTCGGAGATTAGTTGTTTTTTTGCTGATTTGTTGCGCAATTAGAAGTGCACATT
>JBEKVU010000330.1:0-5169 GCA_049513775.1 Candidatus Acidiferrum sp. | reverse complement strand
TGTACGCACGCGTCTTTTCGATGGCCATGATGTTGTGCGCCTCCTCAACCACGCAGATGATGTCTTTGGCGCGCGAGGGTCCAACGCAGTAGAGGCACGGATCCGTGTCCGTAATGTTGTTGCAGGTGGAACAGGTGCGAATTTTCTCCTTGGCGTCCCGAATAGCTTCCGCCAGCCCTAACGCATCTTCTTTCGACGCGCGCAGCAAATGAAACGCCAGCCGTTGCGCGGTTTTTTGCCCAATGCCGGGCAAATGCTTTAGTTCATCGATCAATCGTTCGACAGGAGCGGCAAAATCAGGCATGTCCCTTGTGTAGCACACCCCCAAGCAACACGCAAACCACGCCATCATCGCGCGCGCTCCGGCTGGACCTTGTGGCGGCGGCAACTACGCCGAGAAATCCTCGTTTCACCGCCGCACTTCACCCGGCCACTTTCTCGTGGCTGGCGGAATAGCCAATTTCCAGGAATTTTTATTGCAACACGGCAGTCTTAGTTAGCACCTAACTGAAAAGAGGCCACCCATGACCCCCCGAAGACTCCGAAAATTCCACCTCTCCGTCGCTTTGTCGTTGTCTTTTTTCTTTGCCGTTTCACTCTCCGCCCGGCCCAACGGCGTCCCCGCGGCGGCCGTCGCTGCGCAAGCCGGCTCGCCGCAAATTCCCAACGGCACCATCCTGCCCGTGCGACTAAACCACAGCTTCTCGGCTAGAAGCGTGCAAACTGGCCAGACCATCAGCGCGCGCATCATGCAATCGGTTCCGCTGCCGGGCGGCGGCGCGATTCCCGTAGGCGCAACCGTCTCAGGAAAAATTCTGTCCGTCACTCCCGCGGCGAATGGCGCCGCGGAGTCCGTTTCCCTCGCGTTTAAGGAATTGTCTTTCGATCATCAGAAATTTGCGATCGCCGTGGACTTGCGAGCGCTTGCATCCTTCATGGAGGTCAACCTGGCGCAGGTGCCCGACCAGACCATTGGTTTCGGCACTCCTGCGACCTGGGCCGACAGCACGCAGATCGGCGGCGATTCCGTTTACGGATCCGGAGGCGAAGTGACCGATCGGGAAAATCATCCCGTGGGTAAAGCGCTGTACGGCGGCGGCGTTCTGGTGCACGTCCGAACGCAGCCCGGCGCTCCTTGCCGTGGACCGCTGGACGGTGATGACCGCTTGCAGGCGCTGTGGATTTTCTCTTCCGATGCCTGCGGAGTCTACGGCCTGCGTGGCGTCAGCATCGCCCACGCCGGACGCGATGAGCCCTCCGGCGTAATCACCTTGGCCGCACCCGCAGGCGCACTAAAAGTACACGCCGGAAGCGGCATGCTTCTCCGCGTGCTGCAATAAATTTGCTTATACTGCGCGATAGCAGAATTTAGATGGCTCAGCAACGGGTCCCGCGGACCGACTAGGAACACCAAGGCCGCCGCGCACTTATTGCGTTAAGCGTGGCTAGGGCGCCGCGGTCCGATGGTTGGAAATCGTGGTGCTGGTACCAACCGCTACTTCGATTTCTTCTCCGCGCGAATCTTGGCCCAGCGCTCCTTGGCCTTTTTCGAAAGGTGCGCGCGTAGCGCCGCGGAAACTACCCGCTTGGGACGTCCGCCTTTGCCGCGCGCCGTCACGCTCGAAAAACTTCCGCCGAGCGCCGCGATAGCGCTGCGAACCCCAGTTAACTGATGTTGTAACTTCGCTTCTTCCTGCTTCAATGCTTGCAATATTTCCATGGTGCCTCCACACGGTATTAAACATCCGCACCACTCAAACTGCAAGCCATGTTGCGGTAAGAAACGCTTTCGCGGCTCGAGCGGGCCATCCGCGTGGTTTTAGCTGAATACTTGTAAGTAATCTAACGATAGGTCCGTCGCGGGACGGCCCTTGACGATCAGTTCCATACTGCCACCCAATCCTTACGGCAACTGCGCGACGGCAAACTCGAGGTGCATGGCCGCATGGGCCATGCGCTGTGCAGCGCGCGCCCAGGAGTACGTGCTTCGGGTTTCAGATCGGGGAATAACAACGAAGGGAGGGAATAACTACCGAGGGAACTAAAACAATCCTGGAATCTTGAGCCCCGCCATTCCCGGCATGGTCCCGGCGATATTCTTCATCTGGCTGGCCAATTCATCGTCCACACGCCGCGACGCCTCGTTCACCGCCGCGCGGATCAGATCCTGCAGCATCTCCTGGTCTTTGCTTGCGAATACGTCCGGCTCGATGCGCACGTCCACAATTTGCTTCTGGCCGTTCATCTTTACCGTGACCATGCCGCCGCCGGCCGAGGCTTCCACGGCCACGGAGTTTACCTGCTGCTGCAAATCTTCCTGCACCTGCCGCAACCGCGAGAGCATCTGTTGCAGAGCGTTGACTTCCATTTGTGTTCACACCTCTCTGCTGGTCATGCAGCACGCTTCGGGCATCTCACGCGTCCGGAATTTTTGCGGCTTTCTTCTGGCCGGGCGTCGTCTGCGTTTCGTTTTCGCGATTCCCGTTGCACCGCTCGTCGCCATGTTTCCACCGCGTCGATCGTCGCAACCTGCCCCATTTTAACACAATCTTTCGTCGGTCTGAACAATTGCACCCCCTCGCGTGCTGCGGGAAAGTCGAACGGCCGCTCCCGGCGCGCGCCGGGAAGGATCGCGCGAAACAAATTTCCTTTGAAACGAAATGCGTCTCTCCCGCACTACCTTGCAAATAGCAACGCGTCTCTGTGCCGCCGGATTCGCCAGGGTGCTCGCTGAATCTCACGCGCAGGTTGCTCCCTATCTTATGCGCTTACCGACCAGACCGGCGCCGCCTTGCGCGCCGCCCACCGTCGACGAAGTTCTGCAGAAAGAATTTGCGCAAGTGGCCACCTCGCGTGCGTTGCGTCTGGACCCCAGCGAATGCCAGGTCCGGCCCGAGGAAAGTTGCATTGGCTTGGCATTTTCCGGCGGCGGAATTCGCAGTGCGACGTTCAACCTGGGAATTCTGCAGGCGTTCGCCAAAACTAAGTTGCTCAGCAAGTTCGATTATCTCTCCACGGTGTCTGGCGGCGGCTACATCGGCGGTTGGCTGATGGCTTGGATGAAGCATCAGGAGATCGGCATTGCGGGCATTGAAGAGCGCCTCAGCACCCCGCCAAAATCGCCGCAGGAGTGCGCAGACCAGCCCGAGGTTCATTTCCTTCGCGATTACAGCAATTACCTAACGCCACGCAAAGGCGTCCTGGGCGCGGATTTTCTCGCCTTTCTCGCTAGCTATTTGCGGAACACGATGTTGAACCAGGTCATCCTCGTGCTGGCGCTGCTCTCGCTGCTGCTCTCGCCGCGTGCCTTCGTCTATGTCCTGCACATTGTCGATCGCACCGCGAATCATATGCAGCAAATGAATCTATGGTGGTACCCGGGGTGGCTGAACGCCGAAGGCCTGGCGCTCGGATTAGGCGTGACATGTGCCCTGATCGCCGTCGTCTGCATCGGTCTCAATCTCATCACTGTCGAACCTATCAAAAAAGTGGCGTCCGATCCCAAAGCCTCGGCTCACAAGCCCAAGGCGGTTACCTCTGCGCCCGCCAAAGGTAAATCCCATTGCTGGTTCTCGCAGCAGTGGGCGGTGCAAGTCTTCATCGTCATCCCGCTGGTTCTCGCCGCGGCCCTGTTTACCGATCGCTTCGCGCAGTTCGTGATCGATTGGGGCATTCTGAATCATCCATGGACACTGCCTCCGCTGCTTGGGCTAGTCATCTATTTTGGGCAATGGGCTGGGGCATGTCTCGCCATGCGTGTGGCTCTGCATTTTTTTGGCGCGCGTTATGGCTTGACCCGTACGAACTCTCCCACCGAATGGATCGTTCTGCTCACCGCGGCCATCACCGGCACGGTCGTCGGCTATCTCTTCCTGCCCTTTGCGCGCGTGCTGATATCGCCGCAGGGCCACTCTTACGTGCGTTGGCATTTGATGACCTTCGGCGTGCCCGTGGAAATCCTGATCATGTTGCTGGCCGGGGTTCTGCACATCGGGTTGATGGGGCGCGACTTTCGCGACGCCCATCGCGAATGGTGGGGACGCCTCGGCGGATGGTTGCTCTTGTATGCCTCGGCCTGGTTCTGCTTGTTTCTTATCGCGGTGTACTTTCCCTGGAGTCTCCACAAGTTGCTCGACTGGGGCGCCAAGCACCATTACATTGGGCACACCGCGTCGTACAGCAGTATTCTCGTTTGGCTCGCCTCCACGGTCTACGGCGTGCTCTTCGCAAAGAGTAAACACACCAGCGAAATTCTTCCCAGCGACGGATGGAAAGCAAAACTGCCGGCATACATCGCGCGCGTCACACCTTATATTTTCATTCTCGGCATGCTCTTGGGTCTCTCACTGTTTGCCGATTATCTCGCCGTACGCATCGCCGGCGATGGCCGATCCTTCCATCGCCATCCCGCGGAGTGGGGCTACAGTGTTCGCGTGCCGCTGCTCTGCGCCGCGCTATTCATCCTGGCGCTGATCGTTTCCTGGCGCGTGGATATCAACGAGTTCTCGATTCACTACCTGTATCGTAACCGCTTGATCCGCTGTTATCTCGGAGCTTCGGTTGCCGACCGTCACGCGCAGCCCTTCACCGGTTTTTCCGAAGACGACAATTTGCCCCTGGCTTCCCTCAGCATTCCCGCCGGGGCCACGGAGCCGAAACACGGACGACCGCTGCCCATCCTGAATACCAGCCTTAACGTAGTGCGCGGCAAGGAGTTGGCGCTGCAGACTCGCAAAGCCCGCTCTTTCGCATTTACCCCGGCGCTTTCGGGCTTCACACGCGCGCGAACCGATCAACGCGAATGGCAGGCCTTCTACGGGCCCACGTGCAAAGGCGCATCAAAGATGCTCGGAGCGCCACAGGGCATCACCCTCGGCACCGCTGTGGCCGTTTCCGGCGCGGCGGCCAGCCCCAACATGGGTTCGTATTCCCAGCCCGCGCTGGCCTTTCTGATGACCATCTTTGATGTGCGTCTCGGCTGGTGGATCGGCAATCCCGGCAAGGAACATTGGTCCGAGGGCAGTCCTCGAATCGGTTTCTACTGGCTCTTGCGTGAACTTTTCGGATCCACCAACGACGACAGCAAATTCGTGTACCTCTCCGACGGCGGGCACTTCGAAAATCTCGCGATCTACGAACTGGTTCGCCGCCGCTGCAAACTAATCGTGG